>CANHLD010000143.1 GCA_947461325.1 Comamonadaceae bacterium | reverse complement strand
CGGCGGTAGGTTGGGGAGTTCAGAGCGTTGTTTGCGTTCAGACCTCTCGACCGCCGGTGGGGCGTGAGAAATAAAAATAAGCAAAGTGAAACAGCGCTGAATTCATGGTTTGAAATGTAGCACAGGTCAATGTGCCGATTTCAAGCCGTGCCGCCGACCGTCAAACCATCAATACGCAGAGTGGGTTGACCAACGCCGACCGGCACGCTTTGGCCTTCTTTGCCACAGGTACCGACACCCGGATCTAAAGCCATGTCGTTACCGATCATGCTCACGCGGGTCAAAGCGTCGGGGCCGTTGCCGACCAAGGTCGCGCCTTTGACAGGGTATTGGATCTTTCCTTTTTCCACCCAATAAGCCTGGCTGGCGGAAAACACAAACTTGCCCGAGGTGATGTCCACCTGGCCGCCGCCGAAATTGGTGGCGTACAAGCCTTTTTTGATGCTGGCAACGATTTCTTCCGGGTGTTTGTCACCGCCCAACATATAAGTGTTGGTCATGCGCGGCATGGGCACATGGGCGTAGCTTTCGCGTCTGCCGTTACCGGTGGGTGCCACACCCATCAAGCGAGCGTTCATGCTGTCTTGGATGTAGGCTTTCAAAATACCGTCTTCAATCAGCACATTGCGCTGGCTGGCGTTGCCTTCATCGTCCACATTGAGTGAACCACGGCGATCGGCAATCGTGCCATCGTCCAACACGGTGACACCTTTGGCGGCGACCCGTTGGCCAATTTTTCCGCTGAATGCGCTCGACCCTTTGCGGTTGAAGTCGCCTTCCAAGCCGTGGCCGATGGCTTCGTGCAACAAAATGCCGGGCCAGCCCGAACCCAGCACCACGGTCATTTCACCGGCAGGGGCAGCCTGGGCCTGCAAATTGGTCAGTGCTGCACCGACCGCTTCGTCCACATAACGGGTCAAGCAGGCAGCATCGAAATGCGCCAGGCCGAAGCGGCCGCCGCCGCCTGCCGAACCGCTTTCACGGCGGCCCTTTTCTTCCACGATCACATTGATTGACAAACGCACCAAGGGGCGCACATCGGCGGCCAAAGTGCCGTCGGCGCGAGCGACCAGTACCACGTCGTATTCGCTCGCCAACCCAGCCATGACTTGCACCACGCGCGGGTCTTTGGCACGAGCTTGTTGCTCGATACGCTCAAGCAAATGGACTTTGGTGGTGCTGTCTAAGCTGGCGATCGGATCGTCATCGCGGTAGAGACTGCGTGAACCAGCGATTTTTCGCACAGGCACTTTGGTCTGGGCATTTTTTCCACTGGCGGCAATGCTGCGCACGGTGTGTGCCGCGTCCATCAGAGACGCCATAGAGATATCGTCCGAATAGGCAAAGGCGGTTTTTTCACCGCTGACCGCGCGCACACCCACGCCTTGGTCAATACTGAACGAACCGGTTTTGACAATGCCCTCTTCCAGACTCCAACCCTCGGATCGGGTGTATTGGAAATACAAATCCGCATCGTCAATCCGGTGCGCCCGAATGGCAGACAGGGCTTGAGTGAGGTGACTTTCGTCCAAACCGTAAGGCGTCAGCAACAGGCTTTGGGCGATGGCTAATCGTTCGAGGGTGGGTTCGTGTGCAATCATTCGGCCATTGTAGAAGCCGCTCAGTGCAAACGGTTTTGTCAGGGTATTGGGCTGACCACACCCTCAGCAAACAAATCCTTGTGACTGGCTCTCAGGCTTTGTCCGCCAGTCGGATGAATTCAAGCATTTTGCTGTCATCCAAGTCGGTCATGCCTTGCGCACATGCCTGGTTGAAAGCCTTGGCAGTCAAACCGCCCAACCATCCGTCAAACCCGACCTCTTGCGCAGCCTCCATGGCCAAACGGGTGTCCTTGGCCAGCAAACGCATGTGCGAGCCAATGGTGGTGTCACCGGCAAACACACGGCGTAAGCGGTCAGAGCCAATCCAATTTTGTCCGCTTGAGCGCTCAATCAATGACAACGCATTTTCCTTGTCCAGACCCATTTTTTCAGCCAACACCATGACCTCGCAAGCACCCACCAAGTTGATGCCGGCGAGCAAGTTATTGACCAGTTTGACCCTGGCACCATCACCTACGCGGTGGCTGATGACCACGCATTTGTCGGACAAGGTTTGCAGCAATGCTTCCTGCTCGGCCAGCACCTCTGCGGGTGCGGCAAGCATCAGACTCATAGTGCCGTTAGCGGCGCGTATCGGCCCGCCGCTCATGGGGGCATCCACCATGCGCACACCGATAGCCAAACATTGTTTTTCAAAACTCTCGGTTTGCGCCGGTGCAATCGTGGGACACATGATGACGGTTTGCCCAGTTGTCAAACCTGCCAGCAAGCCCTCAGCGCCGTCGAAAACCTGCTGCACTTGCCCCGCATCGATCACGCACACGATCACCACATCGGCTGCACGCGCCACGGCCGCCGCAGACCCGTGACCGTGTGCGCCAGCCTGCTCCAGTGTCTTTTGCTTTGCACTGTCTATGTCGTGCACATGTACCGGCCAACCCATGCTAAGTAAGCGGTTCGCCATGCCAGCGCCCATGTTGCCATTTCCCACCATACCGATTTGATTTTTCATGATTGCACCAACTGTTTGGCTTTAGCCACTGACAACAAGATACCTATGCCAAAGCCTAAGGTGACCATGGCTGTGCCACCGTAGCTGATGAAGGGCAAGGGCACGCCGACCACAGGCAAGATACCGCTGACCATGCCCATGTTCACGAAGGCATAGGTAAAAAAAATCAAGGTAACACTGCCGGCCAACAAGCGGGTGAACAAGGTAGGGCCTTCCATGGCGATTGCCAACCCGCGCAACACCAAAAAGACGAAACCGGCGATCAAAAGCAAATTGCCAAGAAGCCCGAACTCTTCGCCGTAGGCGGCAAAAATGAAATCGGTGGTGCGCTCAGGGATAAAGTCCAGGTGGGTTTGGGTGCCCTGCATAAAGCCTTTGCCAAAAAAGCCCCCCGAACCGATAGCGATCATGCCTTGGATGATGTGAAACCCCTTGCCCAAGGGGTCACGCCATGGATCAAGCAAGGTGCAGACGCGTTGGCGTTGGTATTCGCGAAACATGGGCCAATTCATATCGTCGACACACAGCATGGGCTCAAAAATCACCAGCAAAGCCACGGCGATCAAACCAATCAATAGAGGCGGAATGATCCATTTCCAACCTAAACCGGCAAAGTACAACACGAACACACCGGCAGAAAACACCAAAATAGCTGTGCCCAGATCGGGTTGCCGGGCAATCAAACCCACAGGCATGACCAGCAAAACAGTGGCCGCCAAAAAATCTAACGGGCGCAACTGGCCTTCGCGCTTTTGAAACCACCAAGCCAGCATCAAAGGCATGCCGATCTTCATGATTTCACTGGGTTGAATCACGATACCGATATTGAGCCAGCGCCGCGCGCCGTTTTTGGTCAAACCGAACAAGGCCACGGCGACCAAGAGCGCAAGTCCAACGGTATAAATAGGCACCGCGAAAGTCATTAAGCGCTGAGGTGGGATTTGCGCGACCACAAACATGATGCAAAACGCCAAGCCTAAATTGCGCGCATGGTCCCAAAACCGCATGCCGTTGGCATAACCCGAAGCGAACATGGTGATCAAACCAGCCATCGCCAGCAAGGTCACTGCCAGTGTCAATTGCCCGTCAAACCCACGCAAGACATGCGTGAATTGGCGTACGACATAAGGTTTTTCAAAACTGAGAGCCATGGCGGAATTATCAACGGATTCTGAAATGCAGCTCAAACATCGCAGAGCGCATGTGACAATCAACGCCATGTATGCATTGTTTGAAGAAGCCGGCAAACTCCACAGCGGTCGCGTGCTGTCCGAGGCCGACACATCTGCGCAAATTGAACTTGAATCCGGTAAACGGGTGAAAGTCAAAGCAGCGCAGATGCTGCTGCGATTTGACAAACCCGCGCCCGCGCAATTGTTGCAAGAGGCGGCGGCGCTAGCCAAAGAGATTGAGCTCGAACTTGCTTGGGAATTCGCACCGCCGAATGAGTTTTCTTTTGCTGAATTAGCCGTTGAGTATTTCAGCGACAAAGCCAGCTTAAGTGAGCAAGTCGCTTGTTTGCTTAAACTCTCAGAAGCCCCGCATTATTTCCGCCGTGCAGGCAAAGGGCATTTCAAAAAAGCCCCGGCTGACATCATTGCGCAGGCTTTGGCTGCGATTGAAAAGAAAAAACAACTGCAACTGCAAATTGAAAACTGGGCGCAGTCTTTGGTAGATGGTCAATGCCCTGAGCCGGTACAAACGCAGCTTTACAAAATTTTGTTCAAGCCGGACAAAAACGCTGCCGAGTACAAAGCCGTGGTGTTGGCTGCCAAACAAAGTCAGCGTCCGCCTTTGGCGCTGTTGCAACAAGCCGGTGCCATCCAAAGCGCTTACGATTTTCATTGGCAACGTTTTTTGTTCGACCACTTTCCCAAAGGCACCGGTTTTCCCGGATTGCAAGCACCGGCTCTGCCGCAAGACTTGCCGTTGGCGCAAGTGCAGGCCTACTCGATTGACGATTCTCAAACCACCGAAATCGACGATGCGCTGTCTCTGCAAGGATTGGGCAGCGGCACGATTGTGTTGGGCATTCATATCGCTGCGCCTGCACTCGCTTTGCAACCGGGTGACGCGATTGACCAAGTAGCACGCCAGCGCTTTTCCACGGTTTACATGCCCGGCCACAAAATCACCATGCTGCCCGACAGTGTGGTGCAAACCTATACGCTTGACGCGGGCAAAGCATGTCCTGCTTTGTCTTTGTATGTCAGCATCGATG
>CANHLD010000142.1 GCA_947461325.1 Comamonadaceae bacterium | reverse complement strand
GGTTGAAGAGCGTTTGGCAGCCTGACCCGTCTATAGCGTTATTCACCAATCCCCCGGCTTCTCAGTGTCGGGGGCTTTTTTGCGTCCCGGCATTGCAACGACAATCTGGCATGACCTCCACTTTTTCAGAACTGCTGGCGCAGCGTCAGTTCATGCGTTTTTGGCTGGCGCGCATATTCGGAATTTCCGCACATCAAATGCTGATGCTGGCCATCAGCTGGCACATGTACGAACTCACCGGCAGCGCTTGGGATCTGGGGCTGGTCGGTTTGTTTCAGTTCATTCCTGCGTTGGTCATGGCCTTGCCCGCCGGTCATGTGATTGACCGCTTGCACCGGGGCCGCATATTCGCTACTTGCATGCTGGTGCTCGCCATGGTGGCTGTGCTGCTGGGTGTGGCGACATGGCGCGGTCAGGCCAGCCGTGAATTGATTTTTGTGATTGCCTGGGTGCTGGGAGTGACGCGGGCATTTCAAATGCCGGCTCAACAAGCCATCACGCCTTCGTTGGTACCTAAAGCCTTGTTCCAAAGAGCGATTGCGCTCAGTTCCACCGGCGTTGAAGTCGCTGTGATTTGCGGGCCTGCATTGGGTGGTTTTTTGTACCTCAGCGGCGCTTTGACTGTTTACAGCGTTTGCGCTGTATTGTTTAGTTTGTCCATGTTGTTGACTTTATGGGTGCGCTATGAGCATGTGGCGCGCCACAACAGCTTGAGTTGGTCTTCATTGTTTGCAGGTGTGGCCTTTGTGTGGGAACGTAAAGTTTTGCTGGGTGCCATATCTCTGGATCTGTTCGCGGTGTTGCTCGGTGGTGCTACTGCTTTGCTCCCTATATTTGCGCGTGACATATTGCATGTAGGGCCTGATGGTCTGGGCTTGCTGCGTGCGGCACCTGCGGCGGGTGCTTTGTGTATGTCTGTGGTCATCACACGTTGGCCGATACAACGTCACGTAGGCTACAAATTGTTGTCTGCCGTGGCGGTGTTTGGCTTGGCTTTGATAGTGTTTGGTATGTCAGACAGTTTTGTCTTGTCGATGGTGGCGTTGGCGGTCAGCGGGGCGGCAGACAATATCAGCGTGGTCACTCGCTTGACTTTGATGCAATTGGAAACACCGGATGACATGCGCGGGCGGGTAGCGGCGGTCAATGGCGTGTTCATTGGCGCATCCAACGAACTGGGCGAATTCGAATCCGGACTGACGGCGGCCTTGTGGGGACCGGTGGTGTCGGTGGTGGCCGGTGGCATGGGCACCGTGATGATCGCCATGGCCTGGCTCAAATTGTTTCCCGCCTTGGCCAAGCGCAATACCTTGTGAGGCACGCACTACCCCGTGCGGGTTAGGGGCATGGCCACTGGCCGGTCCGGCTTTGGTCTCATGATGCCAAACTTGCATGTCTACCAAGGGATCAGGCATGCGGTTCAACAAGGTTCTTTTCGCGTTTTCAAGCGTGTGGCTGAGCTGCTCAGTCATGGCGGCCAATGACTTCAAACAAATCGAATACACGCCGCCTGAAATCGATTACGACGTGATCGGTCGTTTATGGGATTTCGTGAAAACCAATACCCAAGCGCCTTTGGATTTGCCGCCACCCAAATTGGTTTTGGATTGGCATGTGCCGCCATTTGCACGCATGGGATTTCAATACCCTACCGAGAAATTTCCTGAGTATCCGATGCAAATCAGCATCGCCCCGCGCACCATCGAGCAGTACAGCAAAGAGATGGTGACTTGGGGTGTGGGCCACGAACTGGTGCACTACGCATTCATCCTGCGTGAAAACAGGTGGCAACGTGGACAAGCCACCTTCCAGGATCAACTTAAACACCATTGCAACCCCGAGTTCAAAGATTTGACCCGCGCGATTGCCGATGAAATTTGGCGCATTTATCACAGCGACACGCAACGCGCCGCCATGTATGACGAGGTGGAGAAAAGTTGCTTTAACGAACCCAACCAATGAGGCTGGGTTACCCCCCACCAGCCAGAAAAAACCCTTTAGAAAACGGGAATAGGCCAGAGCCAGGCTTTTGTTTGATTACTGCAACATTGCCGCTATTTCTGCATGACCGGCTTCTTTGGCCATCTCTAAAGCGGTCAATCCGCGCTCGTCCTTCAGGGTTTTATTCGCGCCTTTGGATATTAAAAAACGCGCCGTCTCTGAGTGACCTTGACCGGCCGCCCACATAAGCGGCGTCAATCCGTCGATGTAGGCGGCATCTATCAAAGCGCCTGCATTCACCAGTTGTTCCACCACCTTGGTGTGGCCCATACCCGCTGCATAGACCAGTGCCGATTTGTGCAACCTGTCTTCTTCTTCAAGCTTGGCGCCCCGGGCGATCAACATGGTCACCATGTCGGCGTTACCCGAATAAGAGGCTGCGATCAGGGGAGTGACTTTCTCAAGAGAAGGCAGATTCACATCTGCCCCGGCGTCCAACATCATTTTGAAAATCTCCATTTGGTTTTTTTCAATCGACATAAACAGCGAAGTTTTGCCTTGGCGGTTGCGAGAATTGGGCAGCGCCCCCCGCTGCAAGCTTTTCTTCACGCCCTCGACATCGCTTTGGCGGGCTGCGACCAGCAATTGGGCATTGAGCGTGAATGTGGAGTCGTTTTGGGCAAAGGCGGCCGGGCTCAAGCCCACCCATAAAGCGAGTCCAATAGTAAACAGTCTGGTGTGTTTGATCATATTCGTCCTGGTTCTTTGGCAGTCAAATCGCAAGGCTTAGGCTGTCAAGGTCTTAAGGGTTTTCCCTTTTTGGGTGTTACAGCCTAGTGCAATGTCACAGTGCGTGGTTAAGATGTGTTTATGGGAATTTTTCCTTGCGTGCGACTCTTGTTTTCACAGCACAAGGTTAGCGCAAGTTAAAAACCCAGACATCTGGACAAGGATTGAGGGCTAAATCTCGGTTTGTTTCTCAATTTAATCTGGTTTATCAAACATGGCCGCAAGGCTGAAGGAGCACAAATGCACACATACGGAAAGAAAATTTCCCAAACCATCGCCTGCATCGCAGTCGGTGTTTTGTCAGCCGGGTTCGCCCAGGCAGATGTCAGTCAGTCACAGTTGACTGCTGCTGACAAGGACGGCAACAACTTTTTGCATACCAATGCAAACTACGCAAACAGCCGTTACTACCCCGCAAAGCAGATCAACACTTCCAACGTGAGCTCATTGCGTCCTGCATTTACATTCCAGACCGAAGTATTGGAATCTATGCAAACTGCGCCTATCGTTGTTGATGGCACCATGTACATCACCACGTCTTACAACCACGTCTACGCTATTGACCCAGTCACTGGCAAGCAAAAGTGGCACTACAAGCACAAGATGGGTCCTGTCACCACTTACTGCTGCGGTCCTAACAACCGTGGTGTCGCCATCATGGGCGGCCATGTGTTCATGGGTACTCTGGACGCAAAATTGGTCGCACTCGATGCCAAAACAGGCAAGCTGACCTGGGAAACACAAATCGCTGACCCAGAGTTGGGCTATTCAGAAACCATGGCGCCTGTGGCTGTCAATGGCCGCATCTTGATCGGTACCAACGGTGGCGAATACGGCATCCGCGGTTTCGTTAAGTCTTTCGACGCTAAAGACGGCAAACTGCAGTGGACCTTCCACACTATTCCTGAAAAAGGCCATGAAGGCGTGTGGGCTGTCAACGACGCAACCGGTCGCAACATGAAGCGCGACATCGCTGCAGAGAAAGCTCAGCTGGCCAAGCAAGGCGGCGACTTCTACAAAACATTGGGCGGCGGCGTGTGGATGGCTCCTGCTGTTGACACCGACACCAACACCGTGTTCTTTGTGGTGGGTAACCCCAGCCCTGACTTGTATGGCGCTGAGCGTCCCGGTGACAACCTGTACACAGACTCTATCGTTGCTGTGGATCTGAACTCCGGCAAGTACAAGTGGCACTACCAGTACATCGCTCACGACGTGTGGGACTTGGATGCTGTGTCTCCTGTGATCTTGACAGAAGCAGCTGGCAAAGACGGCAAGATGACCAAAGTGGCCATCCACGCTGGCAAAACTGGCCATGTTTATGTGCATGACCGCAACACTGGAGAACTGATCCGCTTCTCTGAAGCCATGGTTCCTCAAGAAGGTTTGTGGACATTGCCCACCAAAGAAGGCGCCAAGATGATGTTGGGTGCCAACGGTGGTGTGGAGTGGAGCCCGATGGCTATTCACCCAGAAGCACGTTTGGCTTTTGCAGCTAACTTGCTCCAGCCAATGACCTACCACGTGGAAGCTTCTAAATACCCCGGCGGTAAGCTGTGGTTGGGCGGTGCGTTCAAAACCATCCCTAGCGAGAAGCAATCCGGTCGTTTGTCTGCTGTCAATCTTGACACCGGCAAAGTGGCATGGAAATTCGACACAGACGAGCCTTTGATCGGTGGCGTGTTGGCTACAGCCGGCGGCTTGGTGTTCAACGGTGAAGCCAACGGTTTGTTCCGTGCCTTCGATGCCAAGAACGGCAAGAAACTGTGGGAATACCAGACTGGCGCAGGCGTGAATGCACCAGCCGTGTCATACACCGTGGGTGGAAAGCAGTACATTGCAGTGGCAGCTGGTGGTAACAACCAGATCGATGCCAAGCGCGGTAACTCAGTGGTAGTGTTCGCACTCCCCTGAGCTGACTGAACGTTAGCCGAGGCCTGTGTGCATGCGAGTGCACCCAGGCCTTTTTGATATCAGGACTTCGAAATTTGTATGAAACCTATCTCCTTTTTTTCAGCAGTTGTATTCACATTCTTGTCGTCTCTTTTTTCATTGAACAGCTTCGCGCAAGTACCTGC
>CANHLD010000141.1 GCA_947461325.1 Comamonadaceae bacterium | reverse complement strand
TTGTTTGGACGACATGACGTGTGTGGACTCCTCGTCCACTTCAGCCATCCAAACCGCGTCTTGCGCCGGGTCAAACTCTTGCAAACATGAGGCTGAGACATCTAACTGATCGCCCAGCACCAACACCAGATGTCTGAGGGGTTTTGCTGGATCGCGTAATAACAAAGTGTTCACGAAGCAGCGGGCGCTGACGCTTTGCGCTGTCGGCAAGCCTCAGAGCAGTAACGCACCTGTTCCCAGTTTTTCGCCCAGGCTTTGCGCCAAGTCATTTCACGCGAGCACACCACGCAGAGTTTGCGCGGTAAGCCTTGTTTGTTGCCTTTGAATGCTGAATTATTGGGCACGCGTGAACACCCTGAGTGCTGTTTTACTGCTCTAAAAACCGCTGCGCATCCAGCGCTGCCATGCAGCCTGTGCCTGCACTGGTGATGGCTTGCCGGTACACATGGTCTTGCACATCACCGGCGGCGAACACACCGGGCACGCTGGTTTGCGTGGCCATGCCTTGCAAGCCGCTTTGCGTGACGATGTAACCGTCTTTCATAGTTAGCTGGCCTTCAAAAATACCGGTGTTGGGTTGGTGACCGATGGCGATAAAGCAGCCGTGTACCGCCAACTCGCGGGTCTGGTTGTCTTGAATATTTTTCAGTCGAACGCCGGTAACACCAGAGGGGTCGCCCAGCACTTCATCCAATACGCTGTGCAGTTCGAGAACGATCTTGCCTGCTTTAACTTTGTCCATCAGTTTGTCAATCATGATGGCTTCGGCTTTGAATTTGTCGCGGCGGTGTATCAAATGCACTTTGCTGGCGATGTTGGACAAATACAAGGCCTCTTCAACGGCGGTGTTGCCGCCGCCGACCACGCAACACACTTTGTCGCGGTAGAAAAAACCGTCGCAAGTCGCGCAACCGGAGACACCGCGGCCCATGAAACTTTGCTCTGAGGGCAGGCCTAAATATTTGGCTGATGCGCCGGTGGCGATGATGAGCGCGTCACAGGTGTAGGTGCCGCTGTCGCCTGTCAAAGTGAAGGGGCGTTGGCTGAAATCGACTTTGTTGATGTGGTCAAAAATGATATTGGTATTGAAGCGTTCTGCGTGTTCTTGGAATCGCTGCATCAAGTCCGGGCCTTGTACACCGTGCACATCGGCCGGCCAGTTGTCCACCTCGGTGGTGGTCATCAACTGGCCGCCTTGCGCCATGCCGGTGATCAAGGTGGGTTGCAAATTGGCACGTGCCGCGTAAACGGCAGCGCTGTAACCGGCAGGACCGGAGCCGAGGATAAGTACTTTGCTGTGCTGGGGGGAAGTCATGTTTTTCTATTTAGGATAGGGGGAAGGCAAACATTGCGCTTCCGAACTATTGATTTTAGGCGCTCGCCCAAAGCCATGCTTCTGGCGCTGCTGTTAAGCTTATGCCCGGCAATGACTTACTCACTACACACTCTCAACAACAGCAAGGAAACCCCGCCTGCCGTCAGCGGTTGGCAACGCTTTGTGCAAGAAATTGCGCTGTCGCTGGGTTTCGTTTTTTTGATGTTCTGGCTGGTTGCCATGCTCAGCCATTCCGCACAAGATCCGGCTTGGACCACCTCGGGCTCTAGCGCCGTGCCGCACAACTGGGGCGGGCGCTTGGGCGCGGCCATCAGCGACTTGGGTTTTTTTGTGGCCGGTTATTCCATCGTCTGGTGTTTTTTGGCGGCGCTCATCAGCTGGTTGCAAGCGCTGGCCGCACGTTTGCGCAGCGATGACAGCGTGGTTGCTCATGGGCCTATCTGGCGATTGACCCGCTGGGCGTTTTGGAGCGGATTGGTGTTGTTGATGATCTCCAGCACAGGTCTTGAATTCACCCGTTTGTACCGTTTCGATCCCCAATTGCCGGGGCATCATGCAGGCGGCATTCTGGGGTATCTGGTCGGTGGCGCAGCTTCCAAATGGCTGGGCTTCAATGGCTCTGCCATGGTGTTCATTGTGTTCATGCTGCTGGGTTTGTCATGGACGTTTCGTTTTTCATGGGTGGAACTCGCAGAAAAAATTGGCGAAGGTATTGACCAAGCCATCACCAATTGGCGTGAACGCCGCGAGATGGCTGAAGACTTGGCGTTGGGGCAAGCGGCAGCCCGCGAGCGTGAAGAGGATATGCAGACAGAGCGTGTTGAGATTGAAGAGACAGCGCCCAGACCGGTGCGGATTGTGGTCGACCCGGAACCCTTGGTGCCACCGAAAAGCGAGCGCATGGCGCGTGAACGGCAAAAGCCTTTATTCAATGACATGCCGGATTCGCGTTTGCCGCAAGTCGATTTGCTTGACGACTCACAAGTGCGTCAAGACCCGGTGGATTCGGAAACCATCGAATTCACCAGCCGCCTGATAGAGAAAAAATTGCGCGACTTCGGCGTTGAGGTCAAAGTGCTGGCGGCTGCGCCCGGTCCGGTGGTCACACGCTATGAAATCGAACCAGCGACCGGTGTCAAAGGTTCGCAAATTGTTAACTTAGCCAAAGATTTGGCGCGCTCGCTCAGCATGGTGTCCATTCGCGTAGTGGAAACCATCCCGGGTAAAAATTTCATGGCGCTGGAGTTGCCCAATGCCAAACGACAGTCCATTCGTTTGAGTGAAATCCTGGGCTCAGAGGTTTACAACGAAGCCAAGTCATTGTTGACCATGGGATTGGGCAAAGACATTGGCGGTCATCCCGTGGTGGCGGATCTGGCCAGAATGCCACACGTGTTGGTGGCAGGCACCACAGGTTCGGGTAAATCAGTGGGTATCAACGCCATGATTTTGAGCCTGCTCTACAAAGCCGAAGCCCGCGATGTGCGTCTGTTAATGATCGACCCCAAAATGCTGGAGATGTCGGTGTACGAAGGCATACCGCATTTGCTCGCGCCTGTGGTCACCGATATGCGTCAGGCCGCACACGGTTTGAACTGGTGCGTGGGCGAGATGGAGCGACGCTACAAACTGATGAGCAAATTGGGTGTGCGCAATTTGGCCGGCTACAACCACAAAATAGAAGAAGCGCTGGAAGCCGGTCACTCTATTCCGAATCCGTTCAGCCTCACGCCGGATGACCCAGAACCGCTCGAGCGCTTGCCGCACATCGTGGTGGTCATTGATGAACTCGCTGACTTGATGATGGTGGTCGGCAAAAAGATTGAAGAACTCATTGCGCGTCTGGCGCAAAAAGCGCGCGCCGCAGGCATCCATTTGATTTTGGCGACCCAGCGTCCCAGTGTGGATGTGATCACCGGTTTGATCAAAGCGAATATTCCTACGCGTATTGCGTTTCAGGTCAGCAGCAAAATCGACAGCCGAACCATCCTCGACCAAATGGGCGCAGAGGCATTGCTGGGCATGGGTGACATGCTGTATTTGCCCAGCGGCACCGGTTTTCCGATTCGCGTGCATGGCGCGTTCGTCAGTGACGAAGAAGTGCACCGCGTCGTCAGTTATTTGAAAACCCAAGGCGAGCCCAATTACATTGAGGGTTTGTTGGAAGGCGGCACGGTTGAAGGCGAAGCCTACGGGCCGGACTTGTTCGGCGAGACCGCCAGCGAAAAAGACCCGATGTACGACCAGGCCGTGGAAGTGGTGTTGAAAAACCGCAAGGCCAGTATTTCATTGGTGCAGCGGCATTTGAAAATTGGCTACAACCGCGCGGCACGTTTGGTCGAAGATATGGAAAAAGCCGGCATGGTCAGCGCCATGAGCAGCAACGGACAACGTGAAATTCTGGTGCCGACACGGCAAGATTGAAAGACAAGCATGTCTTTCATGCCTTCAGGCTATTTAACTTACTTGCAGGAATGGTTCATGATTTTTTTTAAGCCGTATAGCTATGCGATTGCAGTTGTCCAACGCCATGCCCGTTTTGCGGTGTTCTTGCTTGTGCCCATCTGTGCCAATGCGTATGCCGACAGCATCACCAGCCTGTCACTTTTTTTGAAAAACGCGCGCAGCATGCGTGCTGATTTTGTGCAGTCGGTGACCACACCGGTCAAGGAAAACCGTCCTGCCAAAACCAAAACATCATCCGGCAGTTTTGCCTTTATCAGGCCGACTGTGTTTAGGTTTGATTACGCTAAACCGTTTGTACAAAATATCATTGCCGACGGCCAGCACCTGTGGTTGTATGACGCCGATTTAAATCAGGTGACCCAGCGTAATCAAGCCCAGGCGTTATCAACCACTCCGGCATCATTGATAGCCTCTGCGGGCGATGTCGCGACGCTTGAAAAAGAATTTGTACTTCAAGCACAGACTGAAGCAGAAGGGCTGCAATGGATTTCCGCTACCCCTAAAACGCAAGACGGCAGTTTGCTGCGCGTGCGCATCGGTTTGCGGGTGGAGGGCGAGCAAGTGCAATTGGCGCAACTCGATATTCTGGATGCGTTCGGCACCCGTTCTTTGATGAAATTTGAGCGAACTGAAATCAACCCGAAAAACCTGACGCTGGCGCAATTCAATTTTGCCCCGCCCAAAGGCGCTGATCTGATCAAACCTTGATCTGTTTCAAGCAGGTTGCTCTGTGATAAGTTCAAGCCAGAACTGACACCGACATGAGTACCTCACCCACCCATTTCCCACCGCTGGCTGAACGCTTGCGCCCGCGCAACCTGGCCGAAGTCGTGGGGCAGCAACATATTCTGGGAGAGGGCATGGCGCTGCGTGTGGCGTTCGAGTCCGGGCAACCGCACAGTTGTTTGTTGTGGGGTCCGCCGGGTGTCGGCAAAACCACCATCGCGCGTTTGATGGCAGATGCATTTGACGCGCAGTTTTTGTCAATCAGCGCGGTGCTCGGCGGTGTCAAGGAAATACGCGAAGCAGTCGAGATAGCGCAAACG
>CANHLD010000140.1 GCA_947461325.1 Comamonadaceae bacterium | reverse complement strand
GCCACATCTTGCACTTGTTGTGGAGTGATAGCGACCAATGCATCCACCATTTTGTCGGGTGTGTCCAAAGGCAAGCCTTCAACCCAATGGTTGCCCAGTTCGCGAGCCTGGTTAAAAAGTGAATCCCGCTGGTAGGTGGTGGAAGCCAGCCACTGCGCACGGACCCGCTTCATCTCGGTTTCATTGACACCGTCTTTCACGATGCGTGCGATTTGCTCACGCAGTGCCGCTTCTAATTGCTCAGGGGTTTTGCTCTTGGCTGGTACACCATCGAGCACAAACACTTGCGGGCCTCTTCCACTGAAACTGTGTGACGCGCCGACGCTGTCAGCCATGCGGCTTTCACCTTGCGCCAATGACCTGTCTAAACGCGCACCGCTGTAGCCGTCAAGCACAGCAGCAAGCATGGTCAATGCCAATGCATCCTGGTTGTCAGCTTGGTTATCAAAAGCCTTAAAGCCGGGCACTTTCCATGACATGACCAGATAAGCCTGATCAGCAGGGGCTTTCACTTCTATACGCCGTGTACCTGTTTGCGCAGGTTCTGTGCGCGGTTTTCTTTCAGGCAATGGACCAGCTGGAATTCGGCCATAAATATCTTCTGCCCAAGCCTTGACTTTGACAACGTCAACATCGCCCACAATCACCACTGCAGCATTTGAAGGGCGGTACCAGCGGCGGTAGAAGTCACGCGCATCTTGCGCTGTCATGGCATCAAGATCGCTCATCCAACCGATGACTGGTCTGCGATACGGTGACGCGATGAATTGCGCTGCGCTGAGTTGTTCATACAAGAGCATGCGCGGCGAGTCTTCGGTGCGCATGCGGCGTTCTTCTTTCACGACTTCAAGCTCGCGCGTAAATTCGTCATCCGGCCACTGGTTGTTAGCAAAGCGATCGGCTTCAAGTCGCATCATTTCCTGCAAACGATTGGCGGGAATTTGCTGGTAGTAGCCTGTGTAATCTTTGTTGGTGAATGCATTTTCGCGTCCGCCTAAAGCGGCTACTTTGCGTGAAAACTCACCGGGCTTGATGGTGGTGGTGCCTTTGAACAGCATGTGCTCGAGCACATGTGCCACACCGGACGTGCCGTCCACTTCATCCATGGAACCGACTCTTAGCCAGACCATGTGCACCACGGTGGGCGCGCGAGCATCTGACTTCACGATCAAAGTCATACCGTTTTTTAAAGTGAATTGTTGGGCTTCTTGCGCCAGCGCCTGGACACCTAGCAACATGGCCATGACAAGGCCTAAGCCCATGCCAATCATGCTGCGGGCTTGGCGCAGATTCAGTTCTCGACGGGGTTTCATAGAATGACCTGTAGTTGAAAGTGCGTTTTGCACATACACCGCATTGTAGAAACCTGTCGACATGTTCAATCTGTTCAAGCGTAAAGCCCCGCCTGTCACTGGCAATTCTGTGTCACCTGCAGCTGAAGTGGCGGCACGCAGTTGGCTGGGACGGCTGCGCAGCAGTTTGCAGCGCACTGGCAGCCATTTCACTGCGCTTTTCACAGGAAAACCGATAGATGACGAACTTTATGAAGAGCTTGAATCCGCTTTGCTTATGGCAGATGCCGGCGTGGCCGCCACCCAATACATACTTGATAAGTTAAAGCTAAAGGTCAAACATCACGGCAGCCAAAACGCATCCGACATCAAAGCCCTGTTGGTAGAAGTGTTGACTGAACTGCTCGATCCTTTGGAGCGCGAACTCGACATCAGTCAATTCAAGCCCACGGTCATCATGGTCGCCGGTGTGAACGGCGCGGGCAAAACCACCTCCATTGGCAAGTTAACCCGTCATTTGCATGATGCAGGCGCAAGCGTCTTGTTGGCTGCTGCCGATACGTTCAGGGCCGCAGCCAAAGAGCAATTGATGGTGTGGGCGGACCGCAATCAAGTCGATATCGTCAGCCAAGACAATGGCGATCCAGCAGCCGTCGCATTTGACGCGGTCACCGCAGGTATCGCCCGTGGCAAAGACGTGGTGCTGGTTGACACTGCAGGGCGACTACCGACGCAATTGCATTTGATGGATGAGCTTAAAAAAATACAACGCGTTGTGCAAAAAGCCGATCCGACAGCGCCCCATGAAGTGTTATTGGTCATAGATGGCAACACCGGACAAAACGCATTGGCGCAAGTCAAAGCGTTTGATGAAGCGCTGAGACTGACGGGTCTGGTCATCACCAAACTGGACGGAACAGCCAAAGGCGGCGTGCTTGCAGCTATCGCCTTGTGGGCGCAGGAAAGACAGCATTCACAAGCGAATTCTTTGGCTGTATATTTCATTGGCATCGGAGAAAAGCTGGAGGATTTACAAGGCTTCAAAGCCGATGAGTTCGCGCAAGCCTTGATCTCTTGACATCTTGAAAGGACTGTCCATGGATGCCACCGCAGAAATCTCCTCCAGACGTATTGATAAGTTGTTGGACCATTACGCACAAAGTCATCTTCATCCCGCCAATGAACGGATTCACTTCGCAGCCATTCCGCTGATCATGCTCAGCCTGATCGGCTTGCTGTTTTGTGTGCACCCTTTGGCTGCATATGTATTTATCTTGGCCAGCATGGTTTACTACCTGCGCTTGTCACTGCCCTTCACACTCGCCATGACTGTTTGGTCGGCCATCATGTTGGCGGTTGTGCACGGCATGGGTGAACAGCGTTTGTACATTTGCATAGCCGTTTTTGTAGGCGCATGGGTGATGCAATTCATTGGTCACAAGATGGAAGGCAAGAAACCCTCATTTTTTGAAGACGTGCAATACCTGTGGATCGGGCCGTTGTTTGTGCTCAGACCCTTGCTCATGAAATTTCACATACGTTGGTAGCACTCGCGCCAAACTTTTTACCTTTGACCCTACCCCAACCATCACCCTCACAAAGCCCGTTGGCACCAGAGCACGCTGAGTTATTGCCGGCCCTGCAACGCATGGGTTTATGCCGCCCAGATGCGCCAGTGAAGTTCACTGCATTGACCGGCGGCGTGTCTTCATTGATTGTGAAAGTAGAAACTGCAGACCAAGTGTTTTGCGTCAAACGCGCATTGCCACAACTGAAAGTAGCGGCTCTGTGGGAAGCGCCTGTGCGGCGCAACCGGGATGAAGTGGCTTGGCTGACTTTCGCTCGCGATGTTTCGCCGACATCGGTACCACATGTGTTGGGAGAGGATGAGCAAGACTGCATTTTCGCAATGAGCTATTTGCCAGCAGACAACCACACCGTGTGGAAGCAGCAACTGCTCGAAGGCGTGGTCAATCCATCAATGGCTTTGGCTATGGCTCAATTGTTGGCGCGCTTACACGCGACCAGCGCTGACAATTTGGATTTATGCCGAAGCTTTGATCATGACGATGACTTTGTAGCCATTCGCTTATCCCCCTACTTTTTATTCACCGCAGAAAAACACCCTTCATGTGCAGATGCGCTCAATCGGTTGGTAACGCAAACACTGGCGCACAAAAAGGTGCTGATACATGGCGATGTCAGTCCTAAAAATATATTGATTGGACCCAACGGTCCCGTGCTCTTAGATGCGGAATGCGCCTGCTGGGGCGACCCAGCGTTTGATTTGGCGTTTGTGCTGACGCACTTGATGTTGAAGTCTGTGTGGCGGCCAGCATTGGCAGAGGCGTATTTATCTGCATTCGATCTGCTGTCCACCACTTATCTTCAAGGCGTGAACTGGGAGCCCGCAGCAGCGCTAGAAGCACGCACTTGCGATTTATTAGCGGGTATGTTGTTGGCAAGAGTTGACGGCAAATCGCCAGTGGAATACCTGCGTGAAAACTGGCAACACGCGTTGATAAGACACCAAACCATCGCATGGCTGAACCAGCCCCAAACCAAGCTGGCGGATATGCGCGCTCAATGGAAAACAGCATGAAAACAAGCATCCAACACATACACGCCAGACGCATCTGGGATTCACGCGGCAGACCAACGGTTGAAGTGGATGTGCATTTACAAGACGGCAGCATGGGGCGAGGTGTTGCACCCGCAGGTGCCTCACGCGGCAGCCGCGAAGCTCTGGAATTACGTGACGGCGGCTCGCATCTGGGTGGCTTGGATGTCATGCAAGCCGTGGCCCATGTGAACAGTGAAATTGCAAAGGCTTTAACTGGGAAAAATGTCTTGGATCAATCCGATGCAGACCAAGCATTGATTGAGCTTGACGGTACGCCGCTTAAAAGCAGACTGGGTGCGAATGCCACCATCGCCACCTCTTTGGCGATTGCACAGGCTGCAGCGGTAAGTCAATCACAAACACTTTGGCAATATCTGGCGCAAGGTGACGCAGTGAGTCTGCCTTTGCCTCAAATTCAAATTTTCGGCGGCGGCGCGCATGCCGGCAGGCGTGTGGATGTGCAAGACTTTTTGGTCATGCCTATAGGCGCGCAAAGTTTTGATGAAGCCATGGTGATGGTGGCCAATGTTTACCATTGCGCAGGCCAGATCATGCAAGCACGCGGCAAACGCTTTGGTGTGGCTGACGAAGGCGGCTGGTGGCCTGACTTTGCGTCCAATGAAGAAGCCCTGCAAACACTGACACTCTCGATTGAAAAAGCCGGTTACCGGCATGACCAGGTTGCAATTGCTTTGGATATCGCCGCTTCGGAATTCGGCATTCAAGGCAACTACACCTTAGGCTTGGACAAGCATGTCTATACCTCAGAGGAATGGTTATCGGTTTTGCTGCGATGGATAAACACTTATCCGATCATCTCGATTGAAGATCCGTTCGCCGAGGACGACACGCCGGGCATGCAAGCCATCACAAAGGCGGTCGGCCAGCGTATACAGATCATTGGCGACGACTATCTGGTCACGCGGGTGGATTTGATCGAAGCCGCCAGT
>CANHLD010000139.1 GCA_947461325.1 Comamonadaceae bacterium | reverse complement strand
GAACTGCTGGAAACCGGCATCAAAGTGATTGACTTGGTCTGCCCGTTTGCCAAAGGCGGCAAGGTGGGCTTGTTCGGTGGCGCCGGTGTGGGCAAGACCGTGAACATGATGGAACTGATCAACAACATTGCCAAGGCGCACAGCGGCTTGTCTGTGTTTGCTGGCGTGGGTGAGCGTACCCGCGAAGGTAACGACTTCTATCACGAGATGGCCGACTCCGGCGTGGTGAACTTAGAAAACCTGCCTGAGTCCAAAGTGGCCATGGTCTACGGTCAGATGAACGAGCCTCCCGGCAACCGTTTGCGCGTGGCCCTCACTGGGTTGACCATCGCGGAATCGTTCCGTGACGAAGGCAAAGACGTGCTGTTCTTCGTGGACAACATTTACCGTTACACCTTGGCCGGTACCGAAGTGTCTGCGCTGTTGGGTCGCATGCCTTCAGCCGTGGGTTACCAGCCTACATTGGCCGAAGAAATGGGCCGTTTGCAAGAACGAATCACTTCAACCAAAGTCGGCTCCATCACGTCGATCCAAGCCGTTTACGTGCCTGCCGATGACTTGACCGACCCGTCGCCTGCCACCACGTTTGCCCACTTGGACTCCACTGTGGTGTTGAGCCGTGACATTGCGTCCTTGGGCATTTATCCTGCGGTGGACCCGCTGGATTCCACCAGCCGACAGTTGGACCCTTTGGTGGTTGGTAACGACCATTACGAAACCGCCCGTGCCGTGCAAGGCACCTTGCAGCGCTACAAAGAATTGCGCGACATCATTGCCATTTTGGGCATGGACGAGTTGGCGCCCGAAGACAAATTGGCCGTGGCGCGTGCCCGCAAGATCCAGCGTTTCCTGAGCCAGCCGTTCCACGTGGCTGAAGTGTTCACCGGCTCACCCGGTAAATACGTCACATTGGCTGAAACCATTCGCGGCTTCAAGATGATTGTGGCCGGTGAATGTGACCACATGCCTGAGCAGGCGTTCTACATGGTCGGCACGATTGACGAGGCCATTGAAAAGGCCAAGAAAATTTAATCCGGGCTGCTCACGCACCTGACAAGGAAGCCCCATGAAAACCATACAAGTTGATGTGGTCAGCGCCGAAGAGCTGATTTACTCCGGACAAGCCACTTTCGTGGCATTGCCTGGCGAAGTTGGCGAACTGGGGATTTACCCACGCCACACGCCGCTGATCTCGCGCATCCGCGCCGGATCTGTGCGCATTCAAAAACCTGACGGCGAAGAAGAGTTTGTGTTCGTCGCCGGCGGCATTTTGGAAGTGCAACCCGACTCGGTGACCGTGTTGTCTGACACCGCAGTGCGCGGCAAAGACCTGGACGAAGAACGCGCCAATGCAGCCAAAAAGGCGGCTGAAGAGCATTTGAAAAACGCCAAGTCCAGTGTTGACATGGCCGCCGCTCAGGCGGAACTTGCTGTGTTTGCAGCACAGCTGTCTGCGTTGCGCAAATACCGCAGTAAAAAATAATACCTTGACCAAGGCCAAGCTTCGGGCAGCCACCGTCGGCGGTTCCGCCGATGAAATCGAAGCTGCCTTTTACGAAGCCTTGCAAAAAGGGGACATAGACCGCCTCATGTCTTGCTGGTCTGACGACGACGAAGTGGTGTGCGTGCATCCGGGCGGTCCCCGGTTGGTTGGCTTAGACAATATCCGCCAATCCTTTGAAACCATGTTCAGCAACGGCGTGATCAACGCCCATCCTGAGCATGTGCGCAAAGTGGAAACCGTTACCAGTGCCATGCACAATTTGGTGGAGCGCATCGAATTGAACATACCCGAGGGCACGCAAATGGCGTATGTGCTGACCACCAATGTGTATGTGCGTACCGCCCAAGGCTGGCGCATGGTGGCACACCACGCCAGTCCGGGCACACAACAGGAAATCCACGCGCGCTCGGATGCTTTGCCGCCGATTTTGCATTGAGGCATTCACCCTTTATTTTTTCAATCGCCCTCTGGCAGGAGAGCTTCAGCCATGGATGAACTGGTCAAACAGGCCATGCAAAAGTGGCCGAATGTGCCGCATTGTTTCGGTTGGTTGGGACTGGATCAACGCGGCGACTGGTACATGCGCGACGACCAGACTCAGGCGCTGGGCACGTTTGACAAAGCCAAGGGCAGCAAACTCTTGCACACTAAATTGATTGAGTTCATACAGCGCAATTACATGTCTGACGAGCATGGTCAATGGTATTTTCAAAACGGTCCGCAAAGAGTGTTTGTGGAGTTGCAAAAAGCACCGTTTATCTGGCGGATTCGCGATGACTTGAGTGTCTGGTCAAGCGCCGATGAAGCGCAACAGGTGGCGCATTGCGCGGTGGATGAACAGGGGCAGGTGTACTTGCTGACCACGCAAGGCTTAGGCCTTGTGCACACGCAAGATGTGTGGCTGGCGGCTGAAGCGCTGGGTCAACAGCGCTGGGACGAAAAAAAAGTGCTGTCCAGCGAACTGGAAAGCACTTATGGCTTTGTGAAAAGCCCGCAAAAACGGGCGTCTCAGATTATTTAGCGGCGACAGGGTCGGCGAACTTGGCGCCTGAAGCATTGGCCATGTAAACCACGGCGCGGCCGATTTCAACATCTTCATGCTCACCACCCGCTTGGGCGGCCATGGCATTTTTGCCTTTAAGGGCAGAGTTCAGCAAAGCGGGGTAGCCTGTTTTGATACGCGGGCCCCAAGCGGCGGCGTCACCGAATTTGGGTGCACCAGCTGCGCCGGAAGCGTGGCAGGCCGCGCACTGGCCCTTGAAAACTTCTTCACCGGATTTCATAGGACGGTTGGTGTCCTTGACCTGAATAACCCCGACCTTTTGCAGACGTGCAGCGGTTGTCTCAGCTGCATTCGAAGTGCCTGCGCCCGGCTTGTAATGAGAGGTGATGTAGTACACCAAACCGATGATGATGAAAACCGGCACCATGAAGGACAAGACCACGAGGGCCAGAAATTGTTTAGGGGTTTTGACGGGGCCGGTATGGGCTTCTTCGTGTGTGTCGCTCATGGTGACTTTCAGGTTGGTGTAAAACAGAAATCAAATTATAGCCAGCCACCCCCTTCCAACAGCCTTACAAAACACAAACCGTCGGACGGGCAACATAAGCGCAACCTACAATGGACGGGTTGCGGCTGTAGCTCAGTGGATAGAGTATTGGCCTCCGAAGCCAAGGGTCGTGGGTTCGATCCCCGCCAGCCGCACCAGTCAGCGCCAACGCAATCGTGAGAATAAGCGATCTTTCAAAATCCATTGGTGGAAAAACGCGGCACACACATGTATGCCTATCAGCAAATAGCCAGCTTTACCCATAGTTTCATGCAGTTCTTTCAATAGTTTGGCCAGATCGGGGTCGACTGGTACCAGAGCAGGTAATCCCACACCAGCGAACAACAAGGTTTTGCCTGAAGCGCTCAATACCATCCAGCCCAAAAGCGGCATGGTGAACATGAACACATACAGTGCGGCATGCCCGATTGTTGATAAGTAATGAAGCACAGATGCGAAGCCTGATGAGGAAGCATTCGGCGGTGACGGGCTGTACTTGCGTGCCAGAACGCGAAAAAATAGCAGCAGAAAAACACTCAGTCCTAGTAAGAAATGCAGTGTTTTCATCAGGTCACGCTCGGGTGTGCCTTTGATAAAAAGCACACGAAACTCAATGGCCGCATAGGTCAATACCAAAAATAAAAACATCAGCCAATGTATGGCGATCAGTGGGCGGGCGTATTTAAAGGAAGTGATTCGATAGGAGGCATTCATACAACGATAGTAAATAAAACTAGCCTGCAGGGAATTGATGTAGGTCAGCAAATTGCGTAGCCAATTCAATCTCGGCATGCTCCAACACGAAATAGCGAAATGCCTCTGCCGCAGGAGACAACAATTTAGACAAGGGATGCACGACGTTCCAGGCTCGAACCAGCGGCGCACCACTGACAGGCAATACACACAGCTTGCGGGCTTGCAATTCCAGCCCTATGGTGTGCAGTGATAAAAACCCGAGCCCCAGATTTGCCATCACCGCTTGCTTGATCGCGTCATTCGACTGCAACTCCATACTGAACCTGGGTTGCAGTCTGGCTTGGGCGAAAAAACTCTCCATCGCGCTGCGCGTGCCCGAACCGGGCTCGCGCACGATGAACGACTGATGACGCAAGTCTTCGGCACGCAAACCGGATTCACCCGCCAGCGGGTGTTCGGGGCTGGCTACAAACACCAGCGGGTTAGCCGCAAAAGGCTCGGCGCGGGTCGGAAGTTCTTCCGGCGCTTTGCCCATGATGGCAATGTCTACCTCGCTGTTTTGCAGCCATTGCACCAACTCACGGCGGTTACCGACCAGCATCTTCACTTCTATGCCTTCATGTTCCTTGAGAAACTGGTTCAGCAAAGCGGGGATGAAATACGTGGTGGTGCCGACCAAACCTATGGTCAAGGTGCCGGTTTCAATGCGTTGCAGCCGGGCGGCGGCGTCCTGCGCGTCTTTAAGCAGGGCCAGCATTTTGCGGCTGTAAACCAGCATGTATTCGCCGGTGGTGGTCAGGCTGATCTTGCGGCCTTGGCGCTCAAACAAAGGCATGCCTATGTCGGTTTCCAGCTCTTTGATCTGCATAGTGACCGCAGGTGCGGACACATGCAGGGTTTCGGCGGCCTTGGCAAAGCTCAAATGTCGGGCGACAGCGTTGAAAAACCTGAGTTGTCTGAAGGTGGCGTTCTTCAATTAAGTTTTCCTTAATTCAAAATCGAAAATTAATGAATTTACTTATTGTGCAGGAATTTTTACAGTTCATCCATCCCTTCAACACTGTGGAGTTTTTTGATGACCGCAAGCACCCAAATCACCGATGCCAAAAAGCGCTACAGCGCTGGCGTATTGAAATACAAACAAATGGGCTACTGGAT
>CANHLD010000138.1 GCA_947461325.1 Comamonadaceae bacterium | reverse complement strand
GTTACCGCCAGTCAGATACGGCGTGTGCGTTTGAAACACTTTCTGATACCGGCTATGCCTTGACATTTCCAGAGCCGCAATGGGCGGTGACGCCTGGGCAGTCAGCGGTGTTGTATGACGGTGAAGTGTGTTTGGGTGGTGGCGTGATCATGAGCTGACACGGCGCGTTTTGCCGCCCTCATGTGAAGTGTTCACCCCATGCCGGCTCGGTCGCCGCTCACCGCCGCGCGCAGCGGCAACATTCGCGTTGGCCCGCCCGCCATGTCGTTTGTCCACTCTCCAATTTTTCTCCGAAGGCATTTCTGCGGTTCGATATACGAAACCTCATAAAACCGAAACAGAGCTCACACCAATAACATTACAGAGTTCGACAGAGGGGGTGTTTTTATCTAGCGAAAGCTCAGAAAAAAAGCACACCGGATGGTCAGCTAAAGCGTGACTTAAAAATTGCAGTAGTAAACAAAAAACAAAGCCCCGCTAAGCGGGGCTTTGAAGAGATCGGAGCGCTTAAAAATTAAGCAGCTGTCAACCAGTAACCGGCGTTGAAAGGGCTGCTCATGCGCAATGCCAGTGGCGACACATCAACCAGTTTGTCGGTGGGCATTTTTTCGCCGTCGCCGAGCTCAATGCCGGTGGGCTCAAGACCGTCTGCGCGTTCGATGGCTGCCGCACGGGCAACTGAGAATGAATAAAAGCAACGGAAGGAGACTTTGCGCTCGGCCCAGAACTCGGCGGCTTCACGGAACACGTCCAGCAATTGCTCACGTGCTTCTTTGTCAAATTTGGCGTGTGCGGGAATATGCTCCAACACCAAAACAAAACCGGGTTGATGGCCGGACTTGTAAAGCGCGTCACTCATGCTGTCAAACAAGGTGTCAAAGTTTTTGCCAACCTGGGGTGGAAAAGTGAATTGCTGCGCTGTCATGTCCAAAATGTCTTGCTTGCTTTGCGCATTGGCTAAATTGGCATACAAAAAGTGATAGCCCAACTGCGCGGCAGCGTTTTGCAAATCTTCCACGCGAAATGCGCGGATAGATTGCACGATATTTGTTTTGACTGTACGAAGAGGCATGTCCATCGCCATGGTATTCCTGCAAAATGCGAGTTTGCAGGACTGGGCAACTGTGGATAAGTTGTCAACAATACAGCCGTGAAGCGCTGTATTCAGTGTGCAAACTCGGGTTAACCCGAAAATTCGATTCAAGGATTATCCTGCAAACCTGCTAAAAGCGCAAGGTTTGCCAGTTTTACCAGTGACGGCAACAGTGGTTAACAGACGCTATAAGTTAGCGCATACTTTTCGATTAATCCTTACCTTGCAGCATTGATATCAGCCACCGCGATAGCAGTCATGTTCACAATCCGGCGCACTGTCGTACTGGCGGTCAGAATTTGCACTTGCTTAGCCGCGCCCAGCAGCACCGGCCCGATGGCAATATTGCCGCCAGCTGCGGTTTTTAACAGGTTGTAGGTGATATTGGCCGCGTCCAAATTTGGCAAAACCAACAAATTCGCATCTGAGAGCAGCGTGCTGTGCGGCATGAGAGCTTGGCGGGCGACCGTGTCAATAGCGACGTCGGCATGCATTTCGCCGTCAATTTCCAGCCAGGGCGCGTTTTGCTTCACCAAGGCAAGTGTGCGGCGCATTTTCAGCGCAGTCGGGTGGTTGCTGCTGCCAAAATTCGAATGGGAAAGCAGCGCGGCTTTGGGCTCCACACCGAAGCGCTTCATTTCTTCCGCCGCCATGATGGTGATTTCGGCCAATTGTTCAGCGCTGGGGTCGTAATTGATATGTGTGTCCACCAAAAAGAGCTGGCGCTCGGGCAACAGCAGCGCGTTCATACAGGCATACGTGCTGACGCCAGGACGCAAGCCGATGACTTGATCCACATATTGCAAATGCGAGTCCGGTGTGGACCAGGTGCCGCAAATCAAACCGTCGGCTTCGCCCTTGTGCACCATCATGCAACCGATCAAAGTTAAACGTCTGCGCATATCAATTTTGGCCAGTTGCTGTGTCACGCCTTTGCGTTCGGTCATGCGGTGGTAGGTTTGCCAGAAATCGCGGTAACGGTGGTCGTCCTCGACATTCACGACTTGGTAATCGACGCCTTCTGTGAGTCGCAATCCGAAGCGCTCGATGCGCTGGCTGATGACGGCAGGACGGCCAATGAGAATGGGTTTGGCCAAACCTTCATCCAGCACGATTTGCGCGGCACGCAAAACGCGTTCGTCTTCGCCTTCGGCAAAGCAAATGCGTTTTTTGCTGCCGCGTTTGGCTGCGCTGAACACCGGTTTCATGGCGGCGCCAGAGGCATAGACCAGCGACTGCAGTTTTTCACGGTAAGCGTCCATGTCTGCGATGGGTCGTTGCGCCACGCCGCTGGCAATCGCGGCTTGCACCACGGCGGGTGCAATCTTCATCATCAAGCGCGGATCAAACGGTTTGGGAATCAAATACTCAGGGCCGAAGGCCAGGTTTTCACCTGCATAGGCCGCGGCGACGACTTCACTTTGTTCTGCCTGAGCGAGTTCGGCGATAGCGTGCACGGCAGCCACTTCCATTTCGGGTGTGATGGTGGACGCGCCTGCGTCCAACGCGCCACGAAAAATATAAGGAAAACACAAGACGTTGTTGACCTGGTTCGGGTAGTCGGTGCGACCGGTGGCCATGATGGCGTCGTCCCGCACTTTCAACACTTCTTCGGGCAATATTTCGGGGGTGGGGTTGGCTAGCGCCAAAATCAAAGGTCGAGGCGCCATGACTTTGACCATCTCAGGCTTGAGCACACCACCCGCTGACAAACCGAGAAACACATCGGCGTCTGCAATCACTTCTGCCAGAGTGCGGGCCGAGGTTTTTTGCACAAAGACCAATTTGTCTTCATCCATTAACTCGGTGCGGCCCTCGTACACCACACCGGCCAAATCGGTCACCCAAATGTTCTGGCGCGGCATACCGAGTTTCACCAACATGCCCAGACATGCCAGCGCGGCCGCGCCCGCACCAGAGGCCACGAGTTTGACTTTGGAGATGTCCTTACCGACGACTTTCAAGCCGTTCAAAATGGCCGCGCCCACCACAATCGCTGTGCCGTGCTGATCGTCATGGAAGACCGGAATCTTCATGCGTTTGCGCAGCTGGCGCTCGATATAAAAACAATCCGGCGCTTTGATGTCTTCCAGGTTGATGCCGCCGAAGGTTGGTTCCAATGAGGCAATGATGTCAACCAGTTTGTCCGGATCTTTTTCGTTGATCTCGATGTCAAACACATCGATGCCCGCAAACTTTTTGAACAACACTCCCTTGCCTTCCATCACCGGCTTGGCCGCCAGCGGACCGATGTCACCCAGACCCAGCACAGCGGTGCCGTTGGTGATGACGGCGACAAGGTTGCCACGGCTGGTGTATTTGTAAGCGTTATTCGGATCTTTCACAATTTCTTCACAGGGCGCAGCCACGCCGGGTGAATAGGCGAGTGATAAGTCGTGTTGGTTGATCAGTTGTTTGGTGGCTTGGATAGCCACTTTGCCAGGTATCGGGAACTCGTGGTATTCGAGTGCAGCGCGGCGCAGCTGCGCCCGCGCTTGCGGGCTGGTGTGGTCGGCCGCGGGCACTTTGGGATCACTCATGCTGTTCTTTCAATCAAGTCAGGGTCAAAACTTGTAGTTGTATTCAAGAATATAGGAGTCGCTTTCGCGCACATTGCTGCGAGCCGCCCAGCCGCGTTCCCAGCGTAACTCGAGCTCATGTTGGTCCGCGATGTCAAAACGCGGGCCCAGCCAAATTTTGTTGATGTCGTGACCGCTGGTGCCATCCAAAGTTCTTTGCACCCGCAAACCGGTATTCAAGCCAATGCCATTGCGTTGAAAGCGCAAAGCGCCATCGCTGTATCCGTAAAAAAACTTCTCACTGCTGCTTTTGTTGTAGCCCGCAAGCCCGCGGAAATACAAACCCCAGTCGCCTTGCAAAGGCACATATTTACCGACCCGCACCGCGAGCTTGTACAGGTTACTGAAGCTGCTGACATTGCTGCTGACAGACTTATCACGTTCACCGTTGATCAACAGTTCAATGCGGTGAACCGGTGCGTCTTTGAAATTCAAACCGGGCGTGAGAGTGACGGACTGCCCGTGACTGACTCCATCTGACATTTTTTCGTATTCATAGGCCAACCCGAGTCCGGGTCTGCCGCCCCAAAGCTGGGCTTGCGCATGGGCGTTCACAGCGCACAAACCTGTCAGCACCAAGCAGGTAGGCAGAACAAAACGTCTCAACATGAGGGGCAGTGCAAAACAATACATTGCGCTGAGCATACAACGAACAAATCAGGGGTGAGGAAACCATCTCCAAAAAAACAGGTTCAATGCCCCAGCCATTGCAAGGCTTTGCTGCGTTGCGCGGTTTGTTTGCCTGCCAACACAAACCCGTGGCACTCACCTGTGGCTGCCATGAATTTCCACACATTTTCTTCCTCGGTTTGCCATTCGCCGACAGTGCCCGGCGCAGGTAAAGCAAGCAACAAAGGCAAGGCTGGTGTTTTGACCGCCACTGGCATGACCGGAAACACCACATCGGTGGGCGTACCGGCCAGCGTCGCGCCCAAGGCACGGGCCGCCGTCATGATGGGCATGACATAAGGCAGCAAGCGGTCATGGGCAGAGGCATATTGCGCCACATCGCCCAACGCATACACATGAGGGTCGTTGGTTTGCAGCAAGTGGTTCACCCTCACGCCTTTGTCGCAGGACAAGCCCGCGTCTTTCAACCACGCGGTATTTGGTCTTAAACCGACAGCGCTCAACACCAAGTCTGTGTCTATGGTCTCGCCGCTTTTCAATTGCGCTTGCAATGCGCCGCCATGATGATTGACACTGACCACGCTGTCATTGAAATGCCATGCCACACCCAAGGCGCTCAGTGCGTCTTGCAATTGCCGGCTGGCGCC
>CANHLD010000137.1 GCA_947461325.1 Comamonadaceae bacterium | reverse complement strand
TTGGACGCAGTGGTCAAACTGCACCCGGGTTTGCTGCTGCGTTTCGGTGGCCACGCCATGGCCGCCGGCTGCACTTTGCTGGAAGACGATCTCGCCACCTTCGAAGCCGCGTTGCAACATATCGCTGCGCAATGGCTGGACGCAGCCACACTGGCGCAATCGCTGCAAACCGATGGGCCGCTGGCGAAAGAGCATTTGCGCCCGGACGTGGCCGTTGATTTGCAAGACCAGGTTTGGGGCCAAGGTTTTGCTCCACCTGTGTTTCAAGACAGAGTCGAAGTGATCAGCCAGCGCATCGTCGGTGAAAAACATTTGTCGCTCAAACTCAAACTGCATGGCCAGGCCATTGACGGCATCTGGTTCGGTCGCACCGAGCCTTTGCCCGCCTACGCAGAGCTTGCCTACCGCTTGGTGCTTGACAGCTGGCAAGGCCAGCGCAAACTCAAACTGCATGTGGAAAATATGCGCACCGCCTAGAATGAAGATGTGAACATACTCAACGCCGACTTGCATTGCCACTCCGTCATCTCGGATGGCACGCTCACCCCCGAAGAACTCGCCGCGCGCGCACACGCCAACGGCGTCGAGTTGTGGGCGCTGACCGACCATGACGAAATCGGCGGCCAGCAACGCGCTGCCGCTGCCGCCAAAGCCTTGGGTATGGGTTACCTCAGCGGCACTGAAATTTCCGTCTCCTTCGCCGGTCACACCGTGCATATCGTCGGTCTGGGTTTTGATATTGACGATCCGCGCTTGGTGGCCGGTTTGAAATCCACGCGCGGCGGCCGGCATGATCGCGCCAAAGACATGGCCGCTGGGCTGGCCAAGGTCGGTATACACGGCAGTTTTGAAGGCGCACTCACCTATGCAGGCAACCCGGATTTGATCTCCCGCACCCACTTCGCCCGCTTTCTGGTCGAGACCGGCGTGTGCAAAGACACGCACGAAGTGTTCCGTCGTTTTCTGACCGAAGGCAAACCCGGTTTTGTGCCGCACCGCTGGGCTTCTTTGGGTGACGCGGTCCGCTGGATTCGCGAATGCCAAGGCGTGGCTGTCATTGCCCACCCAGCACGCTATGGCTTCACGCCGACCGAGGAATTCGCTTTGTTCACCGAATTCAAAAACCACGGCGGCCAAGCGGTCGAGGTGGTCACCGGCAGCCATTCAGCGCAAGAGGCCATTGAGTATGCTGACATGGCGCGTGAGTTTGATTTGGCTGCTTCGCGCGGCAGCGACTTTCACAGCCCGGATGAAAGCCACACCGATCTTGGCACCCTGCCTTGGCTGCCGGGCAATTTGACCCCGGTGTGGGAATTGCTGGCAGACCGCATCCAATAACCTCGCCGTTGTGCGTTTTCGCTATGGCCCAATGGCTGCAAGTTCATCCCGATAACCCGCAACCCCGTTTGCTTAAACAAGCGGTGGACATGCTCAAACAAGGCAAGGTGCTGGCGGTGCCCACCGACTCCAGCTACGCCCTGGTCTGCCACCTCGATGACAAAACCGCTGTGGAGCAGATGCGGCGCATACGCGGGGTTGACGACAAACACCATCTCACCTTGTTGTGCCGTGACCTGAGCGAGTTGGCGCTGTATGCCAAAGTGGATAACCGACAGTTTCGGTTGCTCAAAGCAGCCACGCCGGGTGCCTATACGTTCATATTGGAAGCCACCAAAGAAGTACCGCGACGCGTTTCCCACCCCCAGCGCAAAACCATCGGTTTGCGGGTGCCCGAGCATGTGAGCTTGCTGCAGTTACTCGAGTTACACGGCGCGCCCTTGCTGGCCACTACATTGATCCCCCCCGGTGACACCGAACCCATGAACGATGCCCAAGAGATACGCGAACGCTTCGAACACCAGCTCGCTGCCGTCATAGACGCGGGCGCTTGCTCCATGCAAGCCACCACCGTGGTCGATTTGACTCACATGGGAACAGGCGGCGACCCGGTGGTGATCCGTTTAGGTGGCGGGGATGTAAGCCTTTTAGGGTTGTAAATTCATACAGGGTTGTCTTTATAAGGCGCCTAGGTGACTGTCATAGATTAAAAATAGTACAGATATTTGTTATTTCGATATTAATTTCATGCAGATTAGTGAGAGAATGAAAACGTGAATTTCAATGAAATAGTTCAAACAATCACCACCCATGCATTGCCGGTATTACTGGCAATCACCTTGCATGAGGCGGCGCACGGCTATGTCGCCAAGCTTTTTGGGGACAACACCGCCTGGGCATTAGGCCGTGTCACCATCAACCCGTTTCCACACATAGACCCGGTCGGCACCATTGCCATGCCACTTTTTTTGTATCTGGCCACCGGTGGCAGTTTTTTGTTTGGTTACGCCAAACCTGTGCCGGTAGATTTTTCCAGACTGCGTCACCCGAAACGCGACATGGTTTGGGTGGCTTTGGCCGGTCCGGCCGCCAACTTGATTCAAGCCTTGGTGTGGGCTGTGACCATTTATCTTTTGAACGGTTTCGGCGCCGAAGAGCGTTTCTTTTTTGAAATGGCGCAAGCAGGCGTGCTGACCAACCTGGTCATGTTTGCTTTCAATTTGTTCCCCGTGCCGCCCATGGACGGCGGGCGCATTCTGGTCGGCCTGCTGCCCATGCGCTTGGCTATTTCCTATTCACGCGTCGAACGCTACGGTTTTTTCATCGTCATGGGGCTAGTGCTCATCGGCGTGGTCAACACCTTGTGGATGTTGCCAATCATGACGGCTTCCATGTTGTCCATCCAATGGTTGTTGCAGCCCTTGGCCTCTTATTTGCAATTGCCCACCCCATGACAGAACGCGTTCTCTCCGGCATGCGCCCGACCGGTGCGCTCCATCTGGGCCACTACCACGGCGCTTTGAAAAACTGGGTGCGCCTGCAATCGGAGATGGAATGCTTTTATTTCGTCGCTGACTGGCATGCACTCACCACGCATTACCAAAGCCGTGAAGTGATTGAAAAAAATGTCTATGAGATGGTCATCGACTGGCTGGCCGCCGGTCTGGATCCAAACAAATGCACTTTGTTTTTACAAAGCCGCATCCCCGAGCACGCCGAACTGTTTACCTTGCTGGCCATGGGCACGCCCATCAGTTGGCTGGAACGCGTACCCACTTACAAAGACCAACAGGAAAAGCTCAAAGACAAAGACCTGACGACTTACGGTTTTTTGGGCTACCCCTTGCTGCAAGCCGCTGACATCTTGATTTACAAAGCCAAACATGTGCCGGTTGGTGAAGACCAAGCCAGCCATGTGGAACTCACACGCGAAGCAGCGCGCCGCTTCAACCACTTGTACGGTCGTGAGCCCGATTTCGACGCACTGGTGCAAGTCTGTCTGGCCAAGCTACCCAAGGACAGCGTCAAGCGACTGGAAAAATCCCGCAAACAGTTTCAGGAAACCGGTGACACCAAAGCGTTGGAAGGGGCGTTGGGCTATTTGCAAACCGCGCCTGAATTGACAGACAAAGACCGTGAACGCTTGGAAGGCTACTTCAAAGGCACCGGAAAAGCCGTGTTGACCGAGCCGCATGCCTTGTTGACCGAGGCCAGCAAGCTGCCCGGACTTGACGGCGCCAAGATGAGCAAAAGCTACAACAACACGATTGCCATGCGCGAAGACAAGGCCAGCATCGAGACCAAAGTCAAGCGCATGCCCACCGACCCAGCGCGGGTCAAAAGAACCGACCCGGGCAACCCAGATCGTTGCCCAGTCTGGCAATTTCATTTGGTGTATTCGCCCGAGAACACCCGTCAATGGGTGAAAACCGAATGTGCCAGAGCTGGTATTGGTTGCCTAGAATGCAAGCAACCGATCATTGAGGCCATCATCACTGAGCAACAACCCATGCTTGAACGAGCCCAGCCTTTTGTTTCCAACCCCCGCCTTGTTCGTGATATCGTAGACGCTGGAACACAGCGTGCACGTGCCACGGCGCAAGACACCATGCGCGATGTGCGCGAGGCCATGGGCCTGAACTATTGACACCCGGAGAATTTATATGAGCTTGTATGTAATCGATGACCACCCAATGGTTCGCCAAATGATTGGCATGCTGCTGCGTCGCCTGCGTCCCGCCTCCAAGGTGGTGGAGCTGGAAAAGTACAGCGAGTTGCAAGCCGCGCTCATCAAAAATGGTGAGCCCGAATTGTTTGTCATAGATTTGTTGCTGCCAGGCGTCAAAGGCGCCACAGCCATCTCAGATATCAAAAAAATGTACGCTGATATTCCGCTGGTAGTGTTGTCTGCCATGCCGTCCGGCGAAGCGCGCGACGCTTGCCTGGAAGCCGGTGCAGACCTCTATATTGAAAAATCCACCGACACTGCCGAGATTTCAGCCGCGATCCAAGACATTTTGAAATCGGATGATGACGAAGTAGATGCAGATGCCGTGGTCGTTGGCGACATCAAATTGTCTAAGCGCCAAAAGCAACTCATCCTCATGCTTGACCGTGGTTTGTCCAACCGCGACATTGCTGCAGAACTCAACATCAGCGAACACACGGTCAAGGTTCACCTGTGGCGCCTGTTCCGTCGCTTGGGTGTGAAAAGTCGTACACAAACTCTGCACTTTGCACGTACACACGGTTTGTTGATGGGCTGAGGTTTTCGCCTCTCAATAAAAAAACCGGCTGCCAAGCCGGTTTTTTTTCACCTGTCATCCACCGCTACAAACTGGACTCACTGCTGCGATTCACTGACGCGCTGCATCTACAGCATTAGCCTGTAATCAAGGCGCCAGGGCCTTGGAAATCGTCAACTCCAATTTCTCCGGACTGCCCGGCGTGACCGGGCCGACGCTGGCACCGAAGTCACCGGCTTGCGGCATGGCATTACCGGTTTTGGAAATGCGCGCACGCACCATGACCGATTTGACCTGTGAGAGTTTCATTTGCGGGTTCATGGCCAGGCTGTCGTCGAGCACAAAGTCATACGGCAGTTTGTCTACCGTGGTGCGGATGATGGCCAAAGGCATGCGCGGACCTTCGGCAGCGTTGGCA
>CANHLD010000136.1 GCA_947461325.1 Comamonadaceae bacterium | reverse complement strand
TGCGCCCGAGGCATTTTTCGGTTTGCTCAAGGGCAAAAATTTCGGCAAGCAAGTTGTCAAGATCTGAGGCCGCATGATTCTTCACCATTACCCCACCTCGCCATTTGCCGAAAAAATCCGTCTTATCTTCGGCTACAAAAACATAACCTGGCAAAGCGTGCACATTCCCATGGTCATGCCCAAACCCGATTTGATGCCTTTGACCGGCGGTTACCGCAAAACACCTGTGCTGCAAATCGGCGCAGACATTTATTGCGACACAGCTTTGGTATGCGATGTGTTGGAGCACATGGCACCAGCACCATCGCTCTACAACGCAGCGCCCAAAGGTCTGGTGCGCAGCTTGGCGCAATGGGCGGACACTTTGTTGTTCCCCGTGGCCATGGCGTACAACTTTCAACCAAAAGGGGCGCAGCATGTCATGGGCACCATGCCTGAAGATGTGGTGAAGGTATTTGCGGCTGACCGACAAGCCATGCGGGGCGGTGGTGCACGCATGCCAGCGGCTGATGCCACCGCCATGTACAAAAGCCATTTGCGTCGCATCTCCAGCATGCTAGAAGGGCAGTCGTTTTTATTGGGCGACACACCTTGTCTGGCGGATTTTTCTGTTTACCACTCGGTATGGTTCACCATCGCCAAAGTACCAGTGATCGACGGTATTTTGGAGGCCACGCCACTGGTGCGCGACTGGGCGAATCGCATGGCTGCGTTCGGACACGGCAAGGAACACACCATCACTGCCGCAGATGCCATTCAGGCTGCCAAGAACGCGCAGCCCGTCCCCCTGACGGATGATGTGTTCCAAGACGAGCACGGTTTTCCATTAGGCACACAAGTCACCGTGGCCGCCGACAGTTTTGGGACGGAGCCGACCGCTGGCAAACTCGTTGCCGCCACACGCACACGATTAACTCTGGAACGCAGTGACCCGTTGACAGGAACGGTACATGTGCATTTCCCGCGCATGGGCTTCATCATGAAAAAGGTGGACGCATGATCACAGATTTCAAAGGCAAAACAGCGGTGCTCACCGGCGGCGCCTCCGGCTTCGGCTTGGAGTGCGCCCGCATCGGTGCTTCACTCGGCATGAACCTGGTGTTGGTCGATGTGCAAAAAGACGCACTCAAAACAGCACACGATGAAATGAAAGCGCTGGGTGTGCAAGTCATGGCCAAGCGCGTCGATGTGTCCAATGCTGACGATATGCAAACCCTGGCCAACGACGTGAAAGAGCGTTTTGGCGCACCGCATTTTGTATTCAACAACGCAGGTGTGGGTGCGGGTGGACTGGTTTGGGAAAACTCGGTGCAAGACTGGGAATGGCTGCTTGGTGTGAACTTGTGGGGAGTGATTCACGGCGTGCGTTTATTCACACCGATGATGCTGGAAGCTGCCAAACAAGACCCGCATTGGCAAGGCCATATCGTCAACACTGCCAGCATGGCCGGTTTGCTGACACCGCCCAATATGGGCATTTACAACGTCACCAAACACGCCGTGGTTTCACTGACAGAAACTTTGTTTCAAGATTTGAATTTGGTCACTGACCAGATCAGCGCGAGTGTGTTGTGCCCCTATTTTGTGCCCACCGGTATCAACCAAAGTGAACGCAACCGCCCGGGACATTTGGCAGCAACTCAACCCACGCAAAGCCAACTCATTGGACAAGCCATGAGCGATAAAGCGGTGAGCAGCGGCAAAGTCAGCGCGACTCAAGTCGCGCAAATGGTGTTCGATGCCATGCGCGTGAACCAGTTTTATATTTACAGCCACCCCAAAGCTTTGGGCAATGCGAAGACACGTTTCGACGCGATAGTGGCAGGCACCAACCCGCCGGATCCATTTGCTGAACGCCCGGACATAGGCATTCAACTAAGGCAGGCGTTAAGAGGTTAAGTTCATGCTTTCGATAGAAAACCAGCTCGCTACAGAGCTGAAGGTACGCCCTGAGCAAGTGCAAACTGCTGTCGCATTGTTGGACGGTGGTGCTACCGTTCCCTTCATAGCCCGTTACCGCAAAGAAGCGACGGGCAATCTAGACGACATACAACTGCGTGAACTCGAAGCCCGTTTGGCTTACTTGCGTGAATTGCAGTCGCGACGCGAAACGGTGATTGCCAGCATCCAAGAGCAAGGCAAACTCACCCCCGCACTTCACCAAGCTTTGTTATCAGCTGCAACCAAACAAGAGTTGGAAGATTTGTATTTGCCTTACAAGCCCAAGCGCCGCACCAAAGGCATGATTGCCAAAGAAGCTGGCTTAGAGCCCTTGGCAGATCAACTGATGGCTCACCCGGAACTTGACCCCTTAGAGCAAGCGCAATCTTTTGTGCTTGCTGCAGATGCGATAGAAGGCGCAGATTTCTCCACCGTCAAAGCCGTGTTAGATGGTGTACGCGATTTGCTGTCCGAGCGTTGGGCAGAAGAAGCGGTCTTGTTAAACACCTTGCGTGAATGGCTGTGGCAGGAAGCTGGTTTGCACAGCAGTCTGGCAAAGGGCAAGGACGAAAACAACGCTGATGTGGCCAAGTTCAGAGATTATTTTGATTACGAAGAAGCCCTGTGCAAAGTGCCTTCGCACCGCGCGTTGGCGGTGTTTCGCGGACGTGCATTGGAATTGCTGGACGTGAAACTGGCGGTGCCGCAAACCGAGCCAACGCCTGACAGCAAAACCAAACCCGAGTCGCTGGCCATAGGCCGAATCGCAGGTCATTTGAAGTGGCAACACAAACAACGTGCAGGGGATGATTTTCTGCGTCTATGCATAGACTGGACCTGGAAGGTCAAACTCAGTTTGTCCTGCGAACGCGATTTATTGACACGCTTGCGCGAATCTGCAGACAAGGTGGCGATCAAAGTCTTTGCTGACAACTTGCGCGACTTGTTATTGGCTGCACCTGCCGGACCGCGCGTCGTCATGGGCTTGGACCCCGGCATTCGTACGGGTGTGAAAGTCGCGGTGGTCGACGCCACCAGCAAACTGGTTGCCACACACACGGTGTACCCGCATGAACCGCGTCGCGATTGGGAGGGTGCCTTGCACACCTTGGCGCAACTGTGTGTCACGCACGGTGTGAGCCTGATTGCCATCGGCAACGGCACGGCGAGTCGCGAGACCGACAAACTGGCCGCTGAATTGATACAGCGCTTATCCAAATTACCGGACGCCATCGCCATTCAAAAAGTGGTGGTCAGCGAGGCAGGGGCTTCGGTGTACAGCGCAAGTGAATTGGCCAGCCAGGAAATGCCGGATGTCGATGTGTCGTTGCGCGGTGCGGCCAGTATTGCGCGGCGCTTGCAAGACCCGCTCGCCGAGTTGGTCAAGATCGACCCGAAATCCATAGGCGTGGGTCAGTACCAGCATGATGTGAACGCATTCGATTTGAACCGCAGCCTGGACGCAGTGGTGCAAGATTGCGTGAACGCTGTCGGCGTGGACTTGAACACCGCCAGCGTGCCTTTGCTGAGTCAGGTGTCCGGCTTGAGCAAACACCTGGCTCAATCGGTGGTGCGCTGGAGAGACAGCCACGGCGCGTTTGCTAACCGCAAACAGTTGCTCGATGTATCGGGCTTGGGTCCCAAAACTTTCGAGCAATGCGCCGGTTTTTTACGCATACGCGGCGGCGACAACCCTTTGGACATGACCGGTGTGCATCCGGAAAGTTACCCGGTGGTCGAAAAAATTCTGCAGCACAGCGGCCAACCGATAGACAAACTCATGGGCCGCGCCGACATGCTCGCTACATTGCGCCCCGAGATGTTTGCCAACGACACGGTGGGCGTCATCACGGTGCGCGACATACTGAAAGAGATTGAGAAACCCGGACGAGATCCGCGTCCTGCATTCGCTGTGGCACGATTCAACGAAGGTGTGGAAACCGTGACCGACCTCAAGCCCGGCATGATGTTGGAGGGCACGGTCAGCAACGTCGCCGCATTCGGTGCGTTTGTTGATCTGGGCGTGCACCAGGACGGATTGATACACGTGAGCCAACTCAGCAATAAATTCATCAGCGACGCACGAGAAGTGGTGAAGACTGGAGATATTGTCAAAGTCAAAGTGCTGGAAGTGGATGTCGCCAGACAGCGCATCAGCTTGTCCATGAAGACAGATGCTGTGCCTGCAAGTGCTTCCAAGTCAGACAAAAACCACGCCCACACAAACCGCGACCACAAGCCAAGAGGCGCGGGCGGATACACCGCACCGCCTGCTGCCAGCGGTTCGGCGATGGCCAGTGCTTTTGCCAAGTTGCAGTCGTTGAAAAAATGAAAGCATTGCAAATCCATGCTGGCCCGGCGGCTCTGGCACACATCAAATCAAACGGTTTAAAGCCCCAAGACATCAGCGTGATACCCGGGGCTGCAGGTGGCCCCAAGGGTTTGGTACTCGGGCCGATTGACCGTTATTTGTTTGACCAGTGGCTGCCGCGCAGCAACCAACCCATCGATTTGGTCGGTGCATCCATTGGCGCATGGCGCATGGCCACTGCGTGTTTGCCAGACCCGCGTGCCGAGTTGCTGGCCCTTGAAGAAGCTTATGTTCACCAGGATTACAAGCTGGCCCCCGGGCAAAGCCGACCCACTGCTCAACAAGTCAGTGATGATTTCTCCGCCAACCTGCACCGGTTTTACGACAAGCGTATTCACAAAGTGTTGCAGCATCCGCGCTACCGTCTGCATGTGATGACCTCGCGCGGACGCGGCATTTTGCACCGTGACACGCCCATGCGCACTGCGCTGGGTTATGCGGGCGCGTACCTGACGAATGCGGTCAGTCGCCGCGCCATGGGTTTATGGCTGCAGCGCGTGGTGTTTTCTTCTGCTTTTCTCGGGCATGCACAACCACTGCCGTTTCATACGGATGACTACAGCACTCAACAAATCGCTTTGTCAGAAGATAATTTTTTGGATGCGGTGCAAGCCAGTTGCTCTATCCCTTTTGTTTTGAAAGCAGTCAGCGGCATCCACGGTGCACCAAGTGGTGCTTATTGGGACGGCGGCATCACCGATTACCACTTGCATCTGGATTACCG
>CANHLD010000135.1 GCA_947461325.1 Comamonadaceae bacterium | reverse complement strand
TTCGCCTCAGAAGACGAGCACAGACAGACCGTGCAGCGCTTGCTGATGATGGCGCGCGCAGAACCTGCGCTTGTTCGATATCCTGTGCTGAGTGATTTGTATCTGATGAAAGAAAACGGCAACTTCACGCAAAGCACGGGCAGGAGTTTTTTAAGCGTGCCACGCACGGCGTATTCTGCATACGACGACAGTATTGCTTACCCGTTGACACCGTTTTATACGCCAAAAAATACGCGATACCGATGGATTGCGAATTACATGGAGCCATTCACGCAGTGGTTGATCTCGTTTGGTTATGACTCCGGCATGCAAGCAGACAAATTAAGCGTCGCCCCCTCGACTTTCATAGGCTTGGCCAAAACCATTGAGATTGACAAAGCAAACAGCTTGAGTGTTTCTTGGGGGCAATGGTTCGGTGGCAAAGTCACCGAGCGTCCCTGCCTTGATGCGTATGACAGGCAATATTGGTGTCCCAACTTGACCGCATGGATTGACCGTCCTCACTTGGATACGCAGCCCGGCAAATACTATGAACTTAAATACCAATGGCAGTTCTAAAACCTGTTTTTCTCAATAGCATTGCAATAAATGCGGCAATGGCCGTGCACAGAGGATAAAAACACCATACCGCCTAGAATCAAGGGCTAATGAACGCCCCCATAGACGTCTCCTTTTTCAATCGCGCTGCCAAACCCCTGACCAGTTACCGCAAGTATTGGGCGGCACGTTTCGGCACAGCGCCGTTTTTGCCCATGAGCCGCGCTGAAATGTCGCAACTCGGTTGGGACAGTTGCGACATTATTTTGGTCACCGGCGACGCGTATGTGGACCACCCGAGTTTTGGCATGGCCGTCATCGGTCGCATGTTGGAGGCGCAAGGCTTTCGCGTCGGCATCATTGCCCAGCCCGAATGGAACAGCGCCGAGCCTTTCCAAGCATTAGGTCAACCCAATTTGTTTTTCGGCGTGACCGCAGGCAACATGGATTCCATGATCAACCGCTATACCGCGGACCGAAAAATCAGAAGCGATGATGCCTACACCCCAGGCGGCGTTGGCGGCAAGCGCCCAGACCGCAGCGTGTTGGTCTACAGCCAGCGTTGTCGTGAAGCCTATTCATCCGTACCCATCATCATCGGCGGTATCGAGGCCTCGTTGCGGCGCATTGCGCATTACGACTATTGGCAAGACAAAGTACGTCGTTCCATCTTGATAGATGCCAAAGCCGATTTGCTGCTGTACGGCAACGCCGAACGCGCACTGGTGGAAGTGGCGCACCGCATCGCTGCCAAAGAGCCCATCACGCAAATCACCGATGTGCGCGGCACAGCTTTTCTGGTGCGCGAAACGCCCGCCGATTGGTTTGAAATTGATTCCACTGAAGTCGACACGCCCGGGCGTATAGAAGCCCATGTGAACCCGTATTTGATGGTCAGCGATCAGGCCAAGGCGCAAGGCGAAACCTGTGCGCGTGAAGACGAGGCGCAGGCGGTGGCAGATGCGGCTACTTTGCAAGTCAGTAAAGACGTTAAAGCTTTGGTGAAACGGCCTGCTGCGTCAGCGACAGTTGACGGAAAAAAAGCAACCTCTCAAAGTCCTGGTTTCACCACCTCGCCTTTGCAATTCGTGCCCAACCCCGCGCTGCAAGGCAAAGGCAAACTCAAAGTGCCGCCGCGCGAGCGTTCAGTCATTCGTTTGCCGTCTTACGAGCAAATCAAATCCGACCCGGTGCTCTATGCGCATGCCAACCGTGTGTTGCATCTGGAAACCAACCCCGGTAATGCGCGTGCTTTGGTGCAATCGCACGGCGAAGGGCGCACCGCGCGCGATGTGTGGATCAACCCGCCGCCTATTCCGCTGACCACCGCCGAGATGGACCATGTGTTTGATCTGCCTTATGCGCGCAGCCCGCACCCGGTGTACGCGGACGCCAAGGGCGGTCACGATGCGGAGACGAAAATTCCCGCGTGGGAGATGATCCGCTTCAGCGTCAACATCATGCGCGGCTGTTTTGGCGGTTGTACGTTTTGCTCCATCACCGAGCACGAAGGCCGCATCATCCAAAGTCGCAGTGAAGAATCCATCCTTCGCGAGATTGAAGACATTCGCGACAAAGTGCCGGGCTTTACCGGCGTGGTCAGTGACTTGGGCGGACCCACCGCCAACATGTACCGCATCGGTTGCAAAACACCTGAAATTGAAGCCGCGTGTCGCAAACCTAGTTGTGTATTTCCCGGTATTTGCCAAAACCTGAACACCAGCCACGCACCGTTGATACAGCTCTACCGTAAAGCGCGTGCGCTGCGTGGCGTGAAAAAAATCCTCATTGGCTCGGGCTTGCGCTATGACTTGGCGGTGGAAAGCCCCGAGTACGTGAAAGAGCTGGTGACGCACCACGTCGGCGGTTATTTGAAGATCGCGCCCGAGCACACCGAAGGCAGCCCCTTGTCGATGATGATGAAGCCGGGCATTGGCAGCTACGAACGCTTCAAGCAGATGTTTGACAAGTACAGCGCCGAGGCGGGCAAGAAGCAATACCTCATTCCTTATTTCATCGCCGCCCATCCTGGTACCCGCGATGAAGACATGATGCATTTGGCCGTGTGGTTGAAGAAAAACGGCTTTCGCGCCGACCAAGTGCAAACCTTTTACCCCAGCCCCATGGCCACAGCGACAGCCATGTACCACTCGGGCAAAAACCCGCTCAAGCGGGTAGGGCGTGACAGCGAAGCGGTGGACATCGTGCGCGGTGACAAACGCCGCCGCTTACACAAAGCGTTTTTGCGCTACCACGACCCGAACAATTGGCCGCTGTTGCGTGAAGCGCTCAAAGCCATGGGTCATGCCGATTTGATTGGCAATGGCAAGCAACATTTGATACCGCGTTTTCAGCCGCTGAATACCGAAGGCTATACCAGCAGCAGGCGCAAAAACAGCACTGCTGCGACAGCTAAAACCTCACCTGTCACTACTGGAAGAGTGAAAGCCGCGCCTGGAAAAATACTGACCCAGCACACTGGGTTGCCGCCAAGAAAAAAGAAGTGACTTTGGCGCATCAGTCCAATAAGCGAACGGCTTGAGTGAAGCCTAGTTTTTCCTGTTGTTCAATTGCAAGGCGGCTGATGGAAAACTCACGATTGAGTTAAGGCATTGTCAACAAGGGCAAGTCGTGTGCAGTGGCCAGCGTATCGATTTGTTTGCGCGTGAGGCCTGCAAAAAATTCACTCAGCTTCAATCGTGTAGAGGGCAGCAGCATCACATCTTGGCCGGGTTTCGCGGCCTTGATGCCTGCCACTTCGGCCAATCGCGCTGCGAAATGCGGCTCAAGCGCGGCCACGGCCACACGTCCTTTGATGCACGCATAAACGGCGTACCCTGCATGTGCACCGCCGACACTGCCTTTGGGCAAGGTCAACCCCCAATGACGCGGTAATGCCAGATAAGCTGCTGCGTCTTCCAAAGCCACTTCGTGAAACACGCCTTTGCCGTGCGTGCGCCCGGGCCTTGCACGCTGCCACAGCGCTTTCAAAACAGCTTCAACTGCCAGCGATGAGCCCGCCATGTCTGCAAACAAAGTGGCAGGCAAATTCAAACCATTCACCAAGCCGTGAGCCGCGAGGTAAGTCAAATCGTGTCCGGGAATTTCAGCGCCAGCGCCTTTGGCGCCAACGATGCTGACCTGTATCAACGCAGGAAATTTGGCATGCAACGTAGCCCAATCCATGCCCAGTTTTTTCAACGCAGAGGGTCTGAAGGAAGTGATCAGCACATCGGCTTTGGACAACAGTGCGTGAAGGCGCGCTTGTCCTTTGTCAGATTTCAAATCGGCTTGCACCACTTTCACGCCCGAATGCAATTGCGCGTAAGCATGCGGCGCATAAAGACCCATGGGGTCGATGGTGCTGCCCTTAGGAAAACTGGGCGGAGGTAAAGGTTCTAGCTTGGTGCAAGCGGCACCCATGTCAGCCAAACGCATGAGAGCGGCGGGGCCGGGCAGGTTGAGCGCCACGCTTAAGACACGAACGCCGCGCAGACTGGTGTCGGAGGGGGTGAATGTATGTGGTGAGGACATGGGCAAAGTGCTCAAGGGTGATTTCAATAAGTTACAACAAAAAAATGCTATCCAAAGTCCAACGGCAAACCCACATAATTTTCTGCCAAGGAAGTAGACAAGGCTTGGCTATGCACCAAGTAATCCAACTCGGCTTCTTGCATCCGCTGGCCGAAGGCGCCGCTCTCCGGAAATTGGTGCATCAACGTAGTCAGCCACCACGAAAAACGCTCGGCGCGCCATATACGTGCGAGTGCGCGTTGCGAGTAAGTGTCAATACCTGCATCGCTTTTTTCCTGATAGTGCTCAATCAACGCACTGCTCAAATACTTAACATCGCCAGCGGCCAGGTTCAAGCCCTTGGCTCCTGTGGGCGGCACGATATGCGCTGCATCGCCCGCTAAAAACAATCTTCCAAACCGCATGGGCTCTGCCACAAAGCTGCGCAGCGGCGCCAAGCTTTTTTCTATGGATGGCCCGGTCTGCATGCGTTCAGCCATGTCCGGGTCCAGACGCTTGCGTATCTCGTCCCAAAAGCGTTGATCGCTCCAATCTTCCACTTTGTCGCTGTTCGGGCACTGCACGTAATAACGGCTGCGCGTCATGCTGCGCATAGAGCACAGCGCAAAGCCGCGGTCGCTGTTGGCATACACGATGGCGTGACTGGAAACAGGCGGCACATCGGCCAGCACGCCCAACCATGCGAACGGATACACCTTTTCATATTCGGTGATCGCACCCTTGGGCACGCTGGCTCGCGCCACACCGTGAAACCCGTCGCATCCGGCGATGAAGTCGCACTGCAATGTATGGATGAAGCCGTCTTTGTTGTATGTGACCGTCGGATGTGCGCTGTCAAAGTCGTGCAATTGCACGTCAGTTGCTTCATAGACGGTGGGCAAACCGAGTTGGCTGCGGTGCTCCATCAGGTCGCGGGTCAGTTCGGTTTGTCCATAGGCGGTGACCACTTTGCCTTTGGTGAGACCGGTCACATCAATCGCATGTCGCGTGTTTTTGAACACCAGTTCAATGCTGTGGTGAACAATGCCTGCATTGTCTACGCCGTGACCC
>CANHLD010000134.1 GCA_947461325.1 Comamonadaceae bacterium | reverse complement strand
GGGTGCTTGCAAAGGGTTTCAAGGCGAGACCATCACCGATGTGATCAACCTGGGCATCGGCGGCTCGGATTTGGGTCCGCGCATGGCCACTGAAGCCTTGGCGCGGGCAGACAATACTTCAAAAACGCACCCGGTTCGTGTGCACTACGTCTCAAATGTGGACGCTTGGAGCCTGGCCACCACCTTGGCCTCGGTTCAAGCGGCTCGCACCTTGTTTGTGGTGCAAAGCAAGTCGTTCTCCACCCAAGAAACCATGCTGCTGATGACCTCCGCCTTGCGCTGGTTGAAAGACAGCGGTTGTCCTGAGACTGAGTTACAGCTGCATTTAGCCGCGGTCACCGCCAATCCGACACTGGCCATGGCCAAAGGCATGTCGGCGGACAGATGCTTTCATTTGTGGGACTGGGTGGGTGGCAGGTATTCGCTCTGGTCGGCCATTGGCTTGCCTTTGGTCGTGGCCATCGGGCGGGACGCTTATTTGCAAATGCTGGCAGGCGCGCAGGCCATGGATGCCCATTTTTTAAATACGCCCGCAGCGCAAAACATGCCCTTGTGGATGGCTTTGCTGGGCATTTGGAACCGCAATTTTTCTGGCGCCACCACGCACCACATCGCGCCCTACCATTCAGCGCTTGGCAAACTGGTGGCGTTTTTACAGCAGCAAGACATGGAGTCCAACGGCAAGCGGGTGCACATCGACAACACCCCGTGTTCGGTTTCAACCACGCCGGTGCTGTGGGGCGGTTTGGGCAACGACGGGCAGCATGCTTATTTTCAATTGATCCACCAAGGCGCACAACAAGTGCCCATCGATTTCATCGGCGTGCGGCAAGCGCATACCGATTTGCCCTATGCCGAAGAACACCAGCGCGTCGTTCTCCTCAATATGCAAGCACAGGCGCAAGCGTTGGCTGTGGGCCGCAGCGAGGCTGAAACCTACCAGTTATTGCTGGCTGAAGGCTCAAGTAAAGAACAAGCCACCCGTCTTGCGCCGCACCGCAGCTACCCGGGCAACAGCCCAAGCAGCACCGTGTGGATGGACCACTTGACACCTCACAGTCTGGGCGCCTTGATTGCCTTGTATGAGCACAAAGTGTTTTGCCAGGCGGCCATTTGGGGCATCAATGCGTTTGACCAGTGGGGTGTGGAACTAGGCAAAACCATGGCTTTGGCCATAGAACAAACAGCCCATGCCCGATGAGTCAATCACAGTGAGCTCGCCACGCGTCAAACTGTGTGTTTGTCAGTATCAAAAGTACATCATTAAAAACGCACCAACATGATCGCCTTTGTAGGTTTTTTGTGTTTTGTCCGAAGTGAATTTCTCCGTGACATAACGCAAGCCCAAACCTGAACTGATTTCCTCGCCGGTTTTTTTGAAATTTTTATAGGGCTTGAAAAAATAAACGGCTTGCACCACCGCGCCCGGATCCGTGGAGAAAGTTTCTGTGCCTAAAAAAGCGGCAACCCCGGTATTGACTCGCTTGCTGTCATAGGACTGGTGCCAACCACCGCTCAGTCGCAGCCTATCGCTGACGTTATAGGTCATCATCAGTTCTACGGGCACCCTTTTGAATGCCACATCCCCATTGATGCCATTGGTGGTGTCTACCAAATAACCCACGGTAATTTGGCTGGAAAGCACCTCGCTGAAGGCATATTGCAAACCTATACCGCCTTGCAAGCCTTTGCCTGCTTTGACATCCCAACTTTCACCTGTATTGGAATAGGTTCCTTTGGCAATATTGTCACCACCGGTGTTGATACCCGCCTCCAGAATCCATTGGTACGCTTTGGTTGCCTCCAGATTCATGTTCTGTGCACTTACCGAACCGGACCACGCGGCGAAACACCATCCCAAGACCCACCCGATGCGTTTGTTTTTCATATCCGAGCCTTTGCTTAAAAGCCGGATAGGTTAGTTTTAATTAATTGAAAATAGTGGGTTTTCAGTTTAAAAAGCAGTATTTTGTACTTTTTCTTTGCCTTTAGCGCCCGACGCAGGTTCAGGCCGCTTGAGGATAACTGCCGCCCGTGTGCACACCACGCGGCTTCAAAGGCGTAACCGCATCGCCAATGGCGCGTATGTGCTCTGGGGTGGTGCCGCAACAACCGCCGACGATGTTCACCAGCCCTTCAGCAGCGAATTCATGCAATAAACGACTGGTGACGTCCGGTGTTTCGTCGAAGCCGGTCTCGCTCATGGGGTTGGGCAAACCGGCGTTCGGATAACAGCTGATGAAAGTGTCGCCGGCCACCTTGGACAGCTCTTGTATGTAAGGCCTCATCAGCGCCGCACCCAAAGCGCAATTGAGGCCAATGGCCAGTGGTTTGGCATGCCGCACGCTGTGCCAGAACGCGGTGACTGTCTGGCCGCTCAAAATCCGGCCGGACGCATCCGTCACCGTGCCGCTGATGATCAGGGGTAGGCGCTCGCCGCTTTGCTCAAAATACTCATCGATGGCGAACAAAGCCGCCTTGGCATTCAAGGTGTCGAAAATGGTTTCCAGCAGCAACACATCTACGCCGCCTTCAATCAGTGCTTTGACCTGCTCGAGGTACGCCACCCGCAGTTCTTCAAAATGGATGTTGCGCGCGCCGGGGTCGTTCACATCTGGGCTGATGCTGGCGGTTTTTGGCGTGGGGCCGAGTGCGCCGACGGCAAACCGCGGCTTGTCCGGCGTGGAGAATTTGTCGCAAGCGGCGCGGGCAATACGCGCCGAGGCCAGGTTCATCTCCACCGCCAAGTCCGCCATGTCGTAATCGGCTTGGGCGATGGTGGTCGCACCAAAGGTATTGGTTTCGATCAAGTCTGCACCCGCAGCGAGGTAGCCTTCGTGAATGTCGCGGATGATGTCCGGGCGGGTCAGGCTGAGCAATTCGTTGTTGCCTTTGACGTCGCGGGGAAAGTCCTTGAACCGCTCGTATTGACTGTCTTTTCCTGCATATCCTTGGCCACGGTACTGCGCCTCATTGAGCTTGAAGCGCTGAATCATGGTGCCCATGGCGCCATCCAAGATAGCGATACGGTTTTTCAATAGGCCGGGCAGGTCTGCTGCGCGGGTGAAAACGGATGGGCTTGAGGTTGGCATCTGCTGAGTAGTTAGGTGTGTGGCGCGTGGAAAATGGGCATCGACAGGCTTGCCCCAACTTGGCTTTTTGGCGACAGTTTACGGTCAGCCTCATTGTTTTAGAATGACGGTCTGTATTGAACCCAAGGTAATGCCATGTCAGACCATTCACAAAACACTGAAACCACCGATGTGGTCGAGTCCATTGTCCCGCTGATGCACATCATTTTGCCCGTGGGCGGCGCTGTCCTGATTTTCATGTTGGCTTTCATAGCCATTTTCATGGCTTGATATTCTTAAGCTTCTGAATTCCAAGCTTGTTGCAAAAACGCCCAGCGGGCGTTTTTTTGCATCCGACATCGACTCGCGCTAATGCCATGAATAGTCTGTTTGGACATTCATAAAATGCTCGACCCGAGCTCAATCAAAGGATTGAGGTCAGCACCTCCAAGCGGGATGCTGGCCTTAATTTTTTGAATGAGGAGTGTCAGATGAATTCACCCGCTTATGTCAAGCACCCCCGGCTGATCGCCTGGGTAGACGCCATGGTTGCCTTGTGCAAACCGAACCAAGTTCACTGGTGTGACGGCAGTGAAGAGGAGTACCAGCGTTTGTGCCAGCAATTGGTAGACGCCGGTACGTTCAAAAAGCTCAACCCGGCCAAACGGCCGAATTCATTCTTGGCCTGCTCCGACCCCAGCGACGTGGCCCGGGTGGAAGACCGCACCTATATTTGTTCCGAAAAAAAAGAAGAGGCCGGTCCGACCAACAACTGGATGGACCCCGCCGAGATGCGCCGCACACTGCAGCCCTTGTTTGACGGCTGCATGAAAGGCCGCACCATGTACGTGGTGCCGTTCAGCATGGGCCCGCTGGGCTCACCCATCGCCCACATCGGCATTGAGTTGTCTGACAGCGCTTATGTGGCGGTGAACCAGCGCATCATGACCCGCATGGGCAAAGCGGTGTTTGATGTGCTGGGTGAAGACGGCGATTTCGTGCCCTGCGTGCACACCGTCGGCGCGCCGCTGACCGCCGGAGAAAAAGACGTGGCCTGGCCTTGCAACAGCACCAAGTACATCGTGCATTACCCGCAAACCCGTGAAATCTGGTCTTACGGATCAGGCTATGGCGGCAACGCTTTGTTGGGCAAAAAATGTTTCGCGCTGCGCATCGCTTCCAACATGGGTCGCGACCAGGGCTGGCTGGCCGAGCACATGTTGATTCTGGGGTTGACCAACCCGCAAGGCAAAAAATACCACGTGGCTGCTGCCTTTCCCAGCGCTTGCGGCAAAACCAATTTCTCCATGCTGGTGCCGCCCGCCGGATTCGACGGCTGGAAAGTCACCACCATCGGGGACGACATCGCCTGGATCAAGCCAAGCAGCAATGGCCAATTGCGCGCCATCAACCCAGAGGCCGGTTACTTCGGCGTCGCGCCCGGTACCAATTTCCACACCAATCCCAACTGCATGGCCAGTCTGGATAAAAATGTCATCTTCACCAATGTGGCTTTGACCGATGACGGCGATGTGTGGTGGGAAGGCATGGAAAAAGACACCGGCCATTTGCCTGATCACCTGATTGACTGGCAAGGCAAGGACTGGACACCGGCGATTGCCAAAGAAACCGGTGCCAAAGCTGCCCACCCGAATGCACGCTTTACTGTTGCTGCGACCAACAACCCGGCGCTCGACAGCGCCTGGGACGACGCACACGGCGTGAAAATTGATGCGTTCATTTTTGGCGGACGCCGCTCGACCACCGTGCCACTCGTCACGCAAGCGCGCAACTGGACCGAAGGCGTTTACATGGCGGCGACCATGGGCTCGGAAACGACGGCTGCAGCCGCCGGTCAACAAGGGGTGGTGCGACGCGACCCGTTCGCCATGTTGCCGTTTATGGGCTACAACATGAGCGACTATTTCCAGCACTGGCTGAACATGGGCGAGACACTCAAAACCACGGGCGCGACCTTGCCCGCGATTTTCTGCGTCAACTGGTTCCGCAAAGGCGAGGACGGCAAGTTCGTCTGGCCTGGATACGGTGAAAACATGCGCGTGCTGAAGTGGATGATCGACCGCGTAGAAGGACAAGCCAAAGGCAAAGAGAATGTC
>CANHLD010000133.1 GCA_947461325.1 Comamonadaceae bacterium | reverse complement strand
CCACTTTCGTGGAAGGGGAAATGAATTAGGCTTGCTGAATCGCTTTGCCAGTGATTGGCAATGTACGAACACGCTTACCGGTCAGCTTGGCAACAGCGTTGGCCAATGCAGGCACGATGGCTGCAGTGACTGGTTCGCCGATACCGCCAGGCTTTTCACCACTCTTAACCAAAACAATGTTGACCAGCGGTGATTCGTTGGTACGGACCATCGGGTAAGTATTGAAGTTGGTTTGCTGAACACGACCGTTTTGCAAAGTGATGGAGTGCTTGAGCGTAGTGCCCATGCCCATAATGATGCTGGACTGAATTTGTTGTTCAACAATTTCAGGGTTGACGATCATGCCCATGTCGGCAGCGACAGTGGCCTTGACCACTTTAACTTCACCGTCAGCACCTACGCTTACTTCAGCGACCACAGCCACATAGGTGTCATAGCCTTCCATGATTGCCACGCCCATGGCGTTACCTTTGGCAGCACCTTTTTTGTAACCGGCTTTATCAGTGGCCAATTTCAAAACGTTTTGGAAACGGGGCTTGCCTTCAAGCATGGACATACGGTATTCGACGGGGTCTTTGCCAGCAGCCAGAGCCATTTCGTCAACGAAACTTTCGTTAGCAAAAACGTTCATGTTGTGGCTCACACCGCGCCAGTAACCGACACGCAAACCAGCATCATGGATGACCAGATCGTGCTGAGTATTGGCGATGTTGTAAGGAGCGACTGCGGCTTCGACCATGAACGGATCCATGGTGTCCTTTGGCAGACCAAACGCACGTTGTGTGATGGACTGTGAAGTGACTTTGAAATGCAAACCGACAGGCTTACCGCTGGCGTCCAGACCTGCATGCATCTGGTTGTAGCCGATGGGGCGGTAGAAATCGTGGGTCATGTCGTCTTCGCGTGACCATACCAATTTCACAGGCAGTTTGACCGCTTTAGAAATTTGAGCAGCTTGAACAACAAAGTCCAACTCGATACGGCGACCGAAACCACCGCCGAGGTAGGTGGTACGGACATCCACGTCTTCTGGCTTCATACCCAGAGCTGCAGCTGTAGCGCCTTGTGCGCCTTGCTGGAACTGGGTTGGTCCAATCAACAATGCTTTACCGGCAGTGACGTGCGCAGTGAAGTTCATGGGTTCCAGAGGAGAGTGCGACTGCAAAGGAGTGATGTAAGTGGCAGACAATTTCTTAGCTGCACCATTGATCGCGCCTGTTGCATCGCCTTTGGCAGGCTGGATGGGGAGCACTTTGCCAGAAGAAGAAGCTTGTTTGTGAGACTCGATCATGCCATCGGAAGACAGATTGGCACCTTCGCCATTGTCCCATTCGATTTTCAATGCGCGACGGGCTTTCACAGCCGCCCAGTAGGTGTTTGCCACTACAGCAACGCCGTCAGGGATTTGCACCACATCAACCACGCCTGGCATGGCCTTGGCTGCATCGCTGTTCACGCTTGCAACTTTGCCGCCAATGACAGGGCATTGTTCCAAGCTGGCGTAAACCATACCTGGCAATTTCACGTCGATACCGAATTCGGCGGTACCAGTGACCTTGGCAGGCACGTCAGTACGGGGAATACGCTTGCCAACAACGCGGAAGTCTTTGGGCGCTTTGATGCTTGGCTTTTCTGGCACAGGCTGCTTGGAAGCTGCTTCAGCCATTTGGCCGTAAGTGGCTTTTTTACCGCCAGGGCCAGTCAACATGCCGTTTACAGCTTTCACAGAGCTGGCAGGAACACCCCACTCAGCAGCTGCACCTGCAACCAACATTTCACGCACTTGAGCGCCAGCTATACGCAATTTTTCCCAGCCTTCACGAACGGAGGTAGAACCACCAGTGATCATTGCGCCGAGGAAAGCGTTGGCGTAAACAGCTCCGGGAGGGGCTGCAGCGACAGTGACTTTGGTCACGTCAACATTCAACTCTTCAGCAATCAACATAGGCATAGATGTGTAAACACCTTGGCCCATTTCTGAACGAGCAGAAATCAGGGTGATGCTGTTGTCATCTGCAATGTAAACCCAAGCATTGGGTGTGTGCAGAGTACCTGCAGCCATGGATTCTGCAACTGTACCTGGCAGAACCACACCCATCATCAGACCGCTGGTAGCGATACTGGTGGTTTTAATAAAGTCGCGGCGATTTGTTTCTGTGCTTATCATGATGTATTTCCTTTGAAATTAAGCAGCGCGCAACTGGGCTGCAGCGTCTTTGACGGCAGCACGGATACGAGTGTAAGTACCGCAACGGCAAACGTTACCAGCCATGGCTGCGTCGATGTCTGCATCTGAAGGGTTCTTGTTTTTGCTGAGCAGTGCAGCAGCGCTCATCAGCTGACCAGATTGGCAATAGCCGCACTGTGGCACTTGGTGCTTGACCCAAGCCTTTTGCAAAGCATGCGAACCGCCAAGGCCCTCAACAGTGCTGACACTTGAGCCAGCAACGTTACCAACTTGAGTTTGGCAAGAGCGAACTGCCTCGCCATTGACGTGAACTGTGCAAGCGCCACACAAAGCGGCGCCACAACCGAATTTGGTACCGGTCATGCCAAGTTCATCACGGATGACCCAAAGCAAAGGCGTGTCGGCCTCAGAATTGGACGAAACGGATTTACCGTTAACTTTAAATTGAAGACTCATAGAAACTTCCTTGATTGAGGGGATACGGAACTAGGTCATATTAATGATTTCCAGCCTCACAACACCCTAGGGAAACCCCTTGTATGGGTAATTAAATTCTCGATTTGAAACATAAGCGACATTAAATTTTTGGTTTTTTTGAAGACTTTCGCCTCATTCTTCGTCAAGCTGTCATGGTTGCCGCTCAGCAGGAAATTTTCCCTTGGCAAAACCACATGACTCGGCAAGATCATAGGTTTTGCAACACAAGCCTTATTGCCATGTCCAACTACAACAACCGAATACAGCTCGCAGTCGCTGTTTTATCCAGCTTAACACCGCTAATGCCAGCTTGGGGGCAGTCTGACCCCAATGCCGCACCTATGCTCAAAGAGGTGCAGGTTATCAATACCTCACCTCTTCCCGGCATTGGCATTGAAAAATACAAACTTCCCTACGAAGTGCAATCAGTGGACAGCCAAACCATCCAAAAGTCGGGCAGCCGCACCCTGTCGGAATTCATGAACGAAAACCTGACCGGTGTGAATGTCAATGACATTCAAGGCAGCCCCTACCAAGCCGACGTGACCTACCGTGGCATGCGCGCTTCCTCAACACTTGGCGCATCACAAGGACTATCGGTCTACATGGATGGTGTTCGAATGAACCAGCCTTTTGGTGATGTGGTCAATTGGGACATGTTTCCCGAAGCCGCCATTGACACCGTGACCTTGGTGCCAGGCTCTAACCCGATGTATGGTCTCAACACCTTGGGCGGCGCTTTGGCATTCACGACCAAATCAGGATTAACCACACAAGGCAACGAGTTGACCACCTCTTACGGCAGTCACGGCCGGCTCAAACTGGACCTCACGCACGGCGGTAAATCCATCGATGGCTGGCATCGTTTCGTTGCGATCAGTGCGTTTGACGAAGACGGCTGGCGGGATCACTCTGATGGCAGTTTACAAAACCTGTTCGTGAAAATCGGGCGCACCAAAGAAGATACCAATTGGGATGTGTCGTATATGTTTGGCAACAGCAAATTGCACGGCAATGGACTGACACCCAGTACGAATTACGGCGAACTAGATGCCGCTTCATCTACGAACACAACCACGGGTCTTTATGAATCTGACCGGGCATCGGTGTACAGCTGGCCAGACCAAACCATCAACAAAGCCCATGTCATCAGCTTCAACATGCAACATGTATTGGATGCAAACACAGAATTGGCTACCACCGCTTACGTGAAATATGGCACGCAAAGCAGGATAGGCGGGGACGTTGAGTGGGACGTCACCGAAGCGGAGGGCGTTATCAATCGCAACAGCACCAAACAAACCACAGTTGGATTGGCTACCAACTTCACAAAAATACTAGATAGCCACCAAGTCACCACAGGTGCTTCATTGGAAAGAAGCAAAATGAGTTACGGGGCAACACAGGCTGCCAATTGCTATTTGAATACAACTACAAGAGAGGTATCGACTTCTACAGATTGCGATGCTGAGGAGACAACCGCCGGTGTCACAGGAACATCAACCGCTTTTGGAACGTATTTGGCGGATACCTACAAATTGTCTGACAAGACTTTCGTCACTGTAGCTGGAAGGTTTAACCAAACTACAGTAGCAAACACGCTGTCTTCATATACAAGTGGAAGCTTGACTGGCACTGAATCAGAATCTTTCACCTACCGCAAATTCAATCCTTCATTGGGCATGACACACCAATTCGGCCAATTGACGATGTTTGGTAATTGGGCACAAAGTAATCGAGCCCCAACAGTGCTTGAACTTGGTTGTGCAGATATTGACAATCCATGTACCCTGCCAACTGGATTGCAGTCTGACCCCTACTTAAAGCAAGTGGTGTCGCAAACCGTCGAAGCCGGCATGCGATGGAAAAATGATTTCGGATACAACTTGAGCATTTCTGCCTATCAAACAATCAATAAAGACGATATTGTTTTCACAGCTGCTAACACTTCAGGTGCCGGTTACTTCAGTAACTTTGACAAAACGAAGTATTTGGGAATTGACATCAATGCAGGTAAATCTTGGGGTGCTTGGCAACTTAACACCACCTACAGCTACATAAAAGCCACCTACGAATCAACAGCTGAACTGCTTGGCGCGGATAACAGAGATATGGTCATCACGCCTGGAACCCGCATGGCAGGCATTCCCTTACACAAACTCAAAATGCACCTAGATTGGTCCGCCACTGAAAAATGGAAAATGGGTACTTCCATGATTGTCAGTTCAAGCTTAGTGACCCAAGGCAACGAAGACGGCCTACTTGATGATGGTGGCGGCGCTGGGAATGCCAAAGTCAAAGGCTATGCCCTGTTCAACTTGAAATCCACCTATGCAGTTCAAAAAGGGTTTGAGGTGTTTGGAAAAATTGATAACGTATTCAATAGACGCTACGAAACTTACGCCATGTTGGCTGTCGACAACCTTTACGACGATGCCCAAACCGTGTCCAAATTCGTTGCCCCGGGCGCTCCACGTACATTCATGGCAGGTCTGCGCTACAAATTCTGATTACCTTTTGCTTGAATGAAGGTACCTTGTCCCTGCCAAGCCATTGGCAGGAATTTT
>CANHLD010000132.1 GCA_947461325.1 Comamonadaceae bacterium | reverse complement strand
GCGCGCGAAAGCATCAAGGCGTTGCGTAAAAACGTGCTGGCAAAATGCTATGGCGGTGACATTAGTCGCAAACGCAAACTCTTAGAGAAACAAAAAGCAGGTAAGAAACGCATGAAACAAATCGGATCGGTGGAAGTGCCCCAAGAAGCCTTTTTGGCGATATTGCAGGTGGAGGATTGATGCCTACATTCACCGCCATTGTGTTGACTTGCTTTGTCGCTTACGCCACAGGTTGGTACAGCGGCAAGATTGAAGGCTCGTTTGCTTTGCTGTTGCTCATGGCCACTGTGGTCAGCGGCACGTACTGGATCGCAGAACAATTCTTTTATTTGCCGCGCCGCCGCGCCGCCGCAATTCAACTTGATGAGCAACACGCCAAGCGCCTGCAAGATTTGAAGCAACAAGGCATAACCGTTCAAGACGATGATGCTTCCTATATCAAAGCACGAGAAGAAATTTACAGACAGCCTTGGTGGATGGATTGGACCGCAGGATTGTTCCCAGTCATCGCAGCAGTTTTCTTTTTGCGCTCGTTTTTGTTTGAGCCTTTCAAAATACCTTCCGGCTCCATGATTCCCACGCTGCATGTCGGCGACCTGATTCTGGTGAACAAATTCCATTACGGTATCCGCCTGCCGGTGATCAATTACCAAGTGACACAAGGTACGCCTGTTAACCGTGGCGATGTCATGGTGTTTCGTTTTCCGCCCAAGCCCAGTTTGGATTACATCAAGCGTGTGGTGGGTGTGCCTGGCGACAAAATCGCTTACCTCAATAAAGTGTTGACCCTCAATGGTCAGCCAGTCAGCAAAGTCAATATCCCTGAGTTTTTTGACGCAAACAATATGCGGTACAGCAAGCAGTTTGAGGAAGATTTGCCGATTGGTTCATCGCCTTCAGAGATGAGCACTTTGCGCAAACACCGCTTGCTCAATGACGACAACACACCGAATTTCGTCAGCGGTATTGAAGATTTTCCGTTCAAAGAAAACTGCACTTACAGCGTTGAAGGCTTGGAATGCACCGTCCCTGCCGGTCATTACTTCATGATGGGTGACAACCGTGACAACTCGCTGGATTCGCGTTACTGGGGTTTCGTGCCGGATCAAAACATTGTGGGCAAAGCCTTTTTTGTCTGGATGAATTTCTCCAATCCGTCGCGCGTAGGCGGTTTCGACTGAGCATGAATCAGCAGGTGCCAGACGCCAAAAACCATGAGGCACTGCAAGCCCGCTTGCAACACCGATTTGCTAATGCAAGTCTGTTGTCGCTGGCGCTGACCCACCGCAGTTTCGGCAGTCCGCATAACGAGCGCCTGGAATTTTTAGGTGACTCGGTATTGAATCTCGCTGTCTCAGGCATGCTCTACCAAGCTTTGCAACACCAGCCCGAGGGTGATTTGTCTCGGGTGCGCGCCAATCTGGTCAAGCAAGACACCTTGCACAAATTAGCCATGGATTTGGGACTGACCGGCATGGTCAGACTTGGTGAAGGCGAGATGCGTTCCGGCGGTCAACACCGCCCATCCATTTTGGCGGATGCTCTTGAAGCGGTGATTGGCGCTGTGTACCTTGATGCGGGCTATGACAAGGCGCAGGCCTTGGTGATGCGTTTGTTTGAAAACATCGACCTCTCGCCCACCATGACGGCGGCAGCCAAAGACCCGAAAACGGAATTGCAAGAGTGGCTGCAAGCCAGACGTTGGCAATTGCCCATCTACCGCGTGGTTGGCACCACGGGTGCCGCACACCAGCAAACCTTTGACGTCGAATGTGAAGTGACCGAACTCAAGCAGTCGCAACGCGGCATCGGCAGTTCACGCCGCAGTGGTGAACAAGCCGCTGCACTCGCCATGCTCCAATGGCTCAAGGAGCACCCGCAATGACAGACCTCACTGATACAAATGCCAAATCGCAACGTTGCGGCACCGTCGCCATCGTTGGTAAACCGAACGTCGGCAAATCCACTTTATTGAACGCGTTGGTCGGCCAGAAAATCAGCATCACCTCGCGCAAAGCGCAGACCACGCGCCACCGTATCACCGGCATTCACAACGCCGAGAACACGCAGTTCATCTTTGTCGATACACCGGGTTTTCAGACGGCGCACGCGAACGCTTTGAATCGCTCGCTGAACAAAACCGTGCTTGGCGCGGTGGGTGATGTGGACTTGGTGTTGTTCGTGGTCAATGCAGGCAGCTTTGCAGATGCAGATGCCAAAGTGCTGAACTTGCTCAGCAAAAACATTCCCTGCATTTTGATTGCCAACAAATTGGACAAAGTGAATCAGCGCCATGAAATTGCGCAATGGCTGCAGGAAATGCAAGAGAAACATTCGTTCGCTGAGTTGATGCCCATGTCGGCGAAAAACGCCAAAGACATTCAACGCCTGTTGGTGCAATGCGAAAAATATTTGCCTGAGCAAGCCTGGTGGTACACCGAGGACGAGTTAACCGACCGCAGTGAAAAATTTCTGGTCAGTGAAATGATCCGCGAAAAACTGTTTCGCTTGACCGGCGACGAACTGCCTTACACCTCCACGGTGGTGATAGACAAGTTCACTGAAGAGCCAGGTAAAACCGTGTCGCGCATGGTGCGCGTGGCGGCCACCATCATTGTGGAGCGCGACGGCCACAAAGCCATGGTCATCGGTGAAGGTGGCGAACGTTTGAAACAAATCGGCACACTGGCTCGCCAGGAGTTGGAAAAACTCATGGACGCCAAAGTGTTTTTAGAGCTGTGGGTGAAAGTACGCTCAGGTTGGGCCGACGACGAAGCGCGGGTGCGCAGCTTTGGCTACGAGTAGAAGCACCATGCAACGGGTGTTGGACGAACCGGCGTTCGTGCTTCACCATTACGACTGGAGCGAGTCCAGTCTGATTCTCGAAGTCTTTACCCGACATTTAGGCCGGGTGGCCTTGGTGGCCAAAGGCGCGAAAAGACCAACCTCACAATTGCGTGCCGTGCTCTTGCCTTTGCAACCGATCTTGGTTTGCTTCGGCGGCGAAGGTGAAATACGCACCTTGAAATCTGCCGAATGGGCAGGCGGTCATGTCATGCCAACAGGTGACGCGTTGCTCTCAGGCTATTACTTGAATGAACTCATGCTGCGTTTGATTGCGCGTGACGACCCGCATTCGGACCTGTTTGATATTTACCGTCAAACCGTCAAGGTGCTTGCCAGCGGTTTAGACCACACGACCGCGCCATTGCTTCGCGCATTTGAATTGATGCTGCTGCGCGATATCGGTTTCCTCCCGGACTTGTCGCAACAAACGCTGACACTGCAAGCATTGCAAGCCGACAAACACTATGTCTTACTGGCCGAAGCAGGTTTGCGCTCAAGCCAGCAAGCGCCCTATCTGCTGGGCGCACAATGGTTGCAACTGCACGCAGCCTTAGGCAGCGCCAACCCGTTGACAGGTTTGTTGCGCACCTGCGCTGAATGGCCGGGCGAAGACCGTGCCTCGCTGCAAACCCAGTTGCGCAATTTGTTGCACTACCATTGCGGTGTCAACAGCTTGCGCACCCGCCAAGTGATGATGGAATTGCAAGCCCTATGAGTACACATCTTTCAGTCAATCTCAACAAAGTCGCGCTGTTGCGCAACACCCGTCACTTGGGTATACCCAGCGTCACACGCGCAGCCACGCTGTGTTTGCAAGCCGGTGCGCATGGCATCACGGTGCATCCGCGCCCTGACCAACGGCATATCCGCCCCGGCGATGTGAACGACTTGGCCGCGCTGCTCAAAGACTGGCCGGGCCGTGAATTCAACATTGAAGGCAACCCGTTTCACAACCTGATGGACTTGGTGCGGCAAGTGCGTCCGCAACAAGTCACGTTCGTGCCCGACGGTGAAAACCAGTTCACCTCAGACCACGGTTGGCGTTTTCCACAAGACGCCGACAAACTGAAAGACGTGATCGCCGAGGCCAAAGATTTGGGCGCACGCGTCAGTTTGTTCATGGATGCAGATGCACGCGCCATGGGCGCAGCGGCAGAAGTGGGCGCTGAACGGGTCGAGTTGTACACCGAGCCATACGCTCAATCGCACGGCACGCCCATGCACGCCAGTGTGTTGCACATGTTCAGCGCTGCTGCTTTGGCCGCGCAACACGAAGGTCTTGAAGTTAACGCGGGTCACGATTTGAATTTGCTGAACTTGCGTGATTTTGTGAAAGGCGTGGCTGATGTGAAAGAAGTGTCTATCGGTCATGCGCTCATGGGCGACGCTTTGGAGATGGGTTACACCGCCACGGTACAAGCGTATTTGGATTGTTTGAAACCATGAGCCGTATTTACGGCATAGGCACGGACATTTGCGACATACGCCGCATACGCGCCGCTTGGGAACGCCACGGTGAACGCTTTGCATTGAAGATATTGAGCGAAGCGGAAATGCAAACTTTTCGCGCCCGCAGTGCGCGTTGGTCAGATCGTGGCGTTCGCTATTTGGCAACGCGTTTTTCGGTGAAAGAAGCGTTCAGCAAAGCCATCGGTTTGGGCATGCGCATGCCCATGACCTGGCGGCTTTGCGAAGTCGGGCGCAAACCCAGTGGCCAGCCGACCATCGTGTTGCATGGCGTACTCAAAGAATGGTGTGTCAGCAAACAGTTGAGCGCCCACGTGTCGCTCAGCGATGAAAGTGATTACGCCACCAGTTATGTCATTGTTGAGCAAGCAGAAGCATGATTCATTCACACACACACGCACCTTTGATTTTGGATATCGCGGGCACCGCATTGACCGACACCGATCGCCGTCGGCTTGCGCATCCCTTGACTGGCGGCATGATTTTGTTCGGGCGCAACTGGGGGGACCGCGCGCAATTGACCGCGCTGTGTGCCGACATCAAATCGGTACGCAATGATTTATTGATTTTGGTGGACCACGAAGGTGGGCGTGTGCAGCGGTTTCGCACAGACGGCTTCACACATTTGCCACCCATGCGCGCCTTGGGCGACCTGTGGATGCAGGACGATGCAGGCCTGCCCGGCAGCGGCGCCATGCATGCGACCAACGCGGCCACTGCGTGCGGTTATGTGCTTGCCGCCGAGTTAAGAGCCTGCGGCGTGGACATGAGTTTCACACCGGTGCTGGACCTGGACTTCGGTAGCAGCGGCGTCATCGGCGACCGGGCATTCGCACGCGACCCGCGCATGGTCAGTTTGCTCGCCAAAAGCCTGATGCAAGGTTTGTTGCAAGCCGGTATGGCCAACTGCGGCAAACATTTTCCCGGGCATGGCTTTGTCAAAGCCGATTCGCACACGGAAATACCGGTG
>CANHLD010000131.1 GCA_947461325.1 Comamonadaceae bacterium | reverse complement strand
CATGTACTTGGCGGCCAATGGGTCTTGCGAAATAGCAAGAATGGCGCTGCCCAGTCGCGTGAACTGAATGAAGGCATACAAACCGCCGATAGCCACAGTGGCCACCGCCAGTGTCAGCAATCGTTGACCGGCGACATCCACACCGAAGAGATTGAACTTGGAGTCTATGAAGGCTGGTACGTTGCGGTATTCAGAGCCGAAGATGAGGAACAAGGCTTGCTCAACCACCAATGCGGTGGCCAGAGAAATCATCAACACGCCCAATTGCGAAGAACGTAGCGGGCGGATCAGGATTTTTTCGACCAACACGCCGAAGACAGCGACGATGGCAATCGACAGCAGTGCCGCCAGCCACAGCGGCAAGCCGGCCAGCGTGGTCAGCACATACGCCGAATAAGCGCCCAGCGCATAAAAAGAACCGTGCGCCAGGTTGAGAATGCGTGCGACACCGAAGATCAGCGTGAAGCCGACCGCCAGCATCGCGTAAATGGCGCTGGTGACTGCGCCGTAGATAAGGATTTCCACTTTTTACTTTTTCATCCAAGGCGGCATGATGAATTTGCCGGTGCGCAGTTCCTTGGGATAAATGACAGCGCGTTCGCCTTTTTCCTGCCATTGCACAAACATGAAGTTGACTTTGCCGGGGCCGGTTTGCACGTCATGCTGTTCATCAAAAGTGATTTCACCAGCCACGCCTTCGTGCTTGGTTTTCTCCAATTCCTTGATGACTTTCTCGGTGTCAAAACTGCCTGCGCGTTTCACAGCATCGGCGTAAATAAATACCGCGTCATAAGCAAAGAATGCTGAATACACGGGAAAGTTGGAAGAGTTCTTTTTGAACTCATCAAAGAAGGGCACGGTTTTCTTGGTGATCGGTGCGCGCACCGCAAAGTTGGCAGCGATCTCGGAAATGGATTTGCCGCCGATGCGGGCAAAGAAATCGCCGTCCATGCTTTTCACATCAATGCCGCCGTAGGGCACCGGCACTTGAGCGTCGTGCCATTGCTTGGCAAACACGTCGCTTGAGGCGTGCGACAAAACCACCACCATGTACTGAGTGCCGCTGGATTTGACTTTGGCCAGCAAGGGTGAAAAGTCAGAAGTCTGGGTATCAAACAATTCGGTCATACGCACATCGGCGCCGACTTCCTTGGCACCTTTGGACAAAATAGGCACCAGGTCTTGCACCCATTTGGCGTTTTCGCCGACGATGGCAATATTTTTATAGCCCAACTCGCCAATGACAAATTTAGAGATGAAATCAACCAAAGCGCGAGCTTGATGCGCCGCATTGACCGGACCCACGCGGAAAATGTATTTGTAGTTGTCGTAATCCTGTTTCACTTTGTTGGTGATAGAAGGCGAGGCTGCGCCCACGCCCAGGTAAATGGTTTTGGCCGCCGAGATGTGGGGCAATTGAGCCAGCGTCACACCGCTGGTATAGCCACCGATCAACAAATCTACTTTTTCATCAGCCGTCAGCTTTTTGATGGCGCTGATGCCGGTCTCGGGGTTTTCGGTTTCGTCGGCCGACACAAATTCAAACTTGCGTCCTAGGACGCCGCCTTTTTTATTAATTTCGTCCACCGCCATCTTGACCGCAGTCAGAGTGTCTCTGCCGACTTGCAGTTGCACAGAAGTCGGAACACCGATACGCACCGGTTTGTCTTGGGCCATCAGAGCGGTAGCGCCGAGCAGATTGCTGCCGAGCAGCAGGCCGGCAAACAGTGATTGCAGGGTTTGACGTTTGAAAGAAATGGGCACGGCGGGTTCCTTTGAAAACAAGATTCAGAAATCTGTCGGATTCTGAGAATAGATTCGCTAAAAAAGCAAGAGGCTAAGCCCTGAGAGGGTTGGGTTATGAACTTCTGTCTGTTACATCCGGCCTTCAATAAATAGCCGCAGAACCACCTAAGTAAAAAGTCGAAGGGGTTGGCAGATGCTCTACAGTCAGTTTTTTTTCAACCGGAGCCTGCTTCATGCGCGTATTGATGCTGGGTGCAACAGGCACCATTGGTTTGGCAACAGTCAAGGCCTTGCTGGATGAAGGTCACCAGGTAGTGTGCTTGGTGCGAAACAAAGCTGGTGTCAAAGGGGCTTGGTCCACTGACCAAACACGCGAGAAGTTGGCAGGCGCCGAGGTCAGGGTGTGCAATGTTCAGTCGATAGAAGAATCCAAAAATCTGGGCTTGCGAGGCGAAACATTTGATGCCGTTGTGTCATGCTTGGCTTCCCGAACTGGTGCGCCAAGGGATGCATGGGCCATCGACTACCGCACACATTCTCAATGGCTTAACTTGGCGAAAACCTCAGGCATTCCCCAGTTTGTTTTGCTGTCAGCTATTTGTGTGCAAAAACCCTTGCTTGGTTTTCAGCAAGCCAAACTTGCTTTTGAAAAAGAGTTGATGTCGTCTGGTTTGAACTATTCCATCGTCAGACCTACCGCATTTTTCAAATCTTTGTCCGGACAAATTCAGCGACTCCAACAAGGTAAGCCCTTTTTACTCTTCGGCGATGGCAAGATAACTGCATGCAAACCTATCAGTGATGACGACCTCGGGCGTTTCATCTCTGCTTGTTTGAGCGATAAAGCTTTGCATAACTGCATACTACCCGTAGGCGGTCCGGGCGAGGCGATCACCCCATTGCAACAAGGCGAGTATTTGTTCAAGCTGTTGGGTAAAACACCGCACTACAAACATGTGCCAGTCGGTTTGCTGGATGTCATCATTGCGGTGCTTCAAACAGCGGGTTGGTTGATTCCCGCATTGAAAGACAAAGCCGAATTGGCGCGCATAGGGCGTTACTACGCCACCGAGTCCATGCTTGTATGGAATTCGCAAACGCAAGCTTATGAGGCTGATGCAACGCCATCATTTGGATCCCACACACTGTTTGACCACTATCAGCAACTTGTCTCTGGTCAGGTCAATGTGCAACTTGGAGACCATTCTGTGTTTTGATGGAGCTGATGACTCTGAGTGTTTGGTTTCCCGCAAGGGTAAGTTAGCATTTTTTCAAGTATGCTGACCATATGAATCCGGACGACTTGCAAAAACTAGTGACCATGCCTATGCCATTTGGCAAGCACCAAGGAAAATTATTGGCTGATTTGCCTGGCAATTACTTAAATTGGTTTGCACGTGAAGGGTTTCCCAAAGGTGAGATAGGTAGGCTGCTGGCACTGATGCACGAAATTGATCACAACGGTTTGGGTGATTTGCTCAAACCCTTGCGAAACACCAAACCATGACTACGTGACTCCTGAGCAACAGGCACTTAGAGTTCACAACGCACACGACATAGCGTCTGCGCAAGCTTTGATGCAACTACAATCCGATGACTGACATTGATTTGAAGTAAGGACACTAAAAATATATTTCAATTGATCCTTGTGAACGTACAGATCGGACGCATATATAAAGCCAAGGGATTGTTTACACAGACCCCAAAGGCAAATGAAATGAATGCAACTCGTCATACTCCCTATCCAAGCAAGGTATACATCAGTAATGAAGAGCTAGACCAACTTATGGCTATCTCTGGTGATCTGGAAGAGGAGCGAATTTCCCTAAAGAATTCAAACATGCATCACATGTACATGCAATTTTTGCAAAACGCACTTGCAGACAAGCCTAACAAAAATTCCCCAACCCTGACACTGAACGAAGAGCATCTCTTAGAGCAAATTGCAATTCACTGTGAAATGGGGAATCCCATCAGTGTCAGCGAAGCTTGCCTAATGCGCCAGTTTGGTTGTATTTCCACGGTTCATCATCAAATTCAAAAATTAAGTTCTGAAGGATTGATATTTTTAGATTTGGATAAAAATGACCGGCGTAAGAAATTTATCAATCTCAGCGCTTATGGACTTGAATACTTTAAGCAAATAGAAGACTGCTTGGACAAAGCTTTACTGCACGCTTAGGCTCCATCAATGGGGTCCGAACTATACGGGTCAAAAAGTTTGACTCCTGAATCGGACACCATGCTATTTGATTGAGATAGCTAAGCAACTGACAAATGACCTGTCTTAACTCATATGGTGCAACCTTCAACGCTAAAAGGTTTGTGTGCGCTCATGTGCGGATTGCGTAACCAATAACCCTTAGGGTATCTGCCATGTGCTTCCTCGAAAACACTGTCCACAACAAAGATTGCTTTCCCTAGATCATGCGGGTGAGTGGTGAATCTGGTATTGGGTGCATAGCGAACCAAACTGGTTGCGCGAGCAACTTCATCACCATCACGCTCAATCATTTTTCTCTCGACACCGTTAACGGGCGAGGCGAACCACGGCACACTGTTGGTGTTAACTGCGACCTTGAGTTTGAAATCAGTGTGAAGTTTTATGGCTGCCGATTGTGAATCAGTTTTGCGTATCTCTCGGGCATGTGCCGCAGTCCGTATTCAAGGCTTTCTTTAGGAATAGAGATGAAAGATCAGTGTCTTGATTTAAGCTGATCTAGCGTGACAAATTCAAGCGCTTTTTGGTGCGTGCTTTCCAAAATCACAGGCGGTGCCACACCCGCCGCGAATGCCTCTTTCCAGCGCAAGGCACACAGGCACCATTTATCGCCATGCTTGAGTCCTTTGAATCTGTATTCAGGTCGTGGTGTCATCAAGTCGTTACCCTGCTTGAGGGTGAAATCTAAAAATTCCTGAGTGATGCGAGCGCAAACAACATGACTGCCATGGTCCTGGTTGTCAGTCTTGCAGCAGCCATCTCTGAAAAATCCGGTAAGCGGGTCATATGAGCAGGGAATTAATTCTGTGCCCAGTACGTTAAGGGCTCGCTCATTCATGGCCATGCACTTTCTTGCCCACAAATGCCATCAAACCCTCTGAAGCTTCCTCTACCAAATCGAGAACATGTTCAAAATTCTTGTCGTCACCATAGTAGGGATCAGGAATCACAGTGGCTTCAGATGTTTTTAGAAACTCTGCAAACCCCAGAATTTTGTGCTGTAAGTGAGGAGGGCAGCGTTGCTCAAGCAAGGCGCGGTTATCCCAATCCATGGTGATCAGCAAGTCAAATTTTTCAAAATCTTCATCATTGACCGCCCGAGCCCTTAAGTTGGAGATGTCGTATCCACGTTTCAGGGCATGTACTTGACTGCGCGAATCAGGGGGCGAGTTGGGGTGGTAGTTGTGCGTACCCGCCGAGTCGACATAGATTAAGTCAAGAAGTTTGCTCTTATGCAGCTTTGCCTTGAATACGCCTTCTGCCGTAGGACTGCGACAAATGTTGCCCATGCATACAAAGAGGATTTTAAGTTTGTGAGAATTCATT
>CANHLD010000130.1 GCA_947461325.1 Comamonadaceae bacterium | reverse complement strand
TGCCTCGTCTAAAGAAAAAGCCATGTGTCAAACCATCATCGACATGGCTGGCAGTGCTCAAGTGATTAATTTGGCAGGAATGACAGATTTGGGTCAAGCGTTTGATTTGATTTCAGCCGCAAGAAAAATAGTAACCAATGACTCAGGACTTATGCACATAGCGGCTGCATTTAGGGTACCGCAGGTGGCTGTATTTGGCTCAAGCAGTCCGCACCACACACCGCCATTGAGTTACAAAGCGCATGTGATCTGGCTAGCAGACGACATTCAGTACACCCCACCACTTGATTGTTCGCCTTGTTATGCGCGTACCTGTCGTTTAGGCCATACGCGTTGCTTGAATGACATTAAGCCGGAGCGAGTAGCGCAGGTATTGCGATCCTTGTAGTTCTTCAGCTGATAAGCTCATTTTCAATCTGAATGACACCATTGGCTTGACTGATCAGATTTGAAAAAGAGGACTATGCTTGTGTCTGATTTAACCATTTCATATAAGCAGACACGCCTTGGTTGACATCCAGAAATTCATGCTCATAACCCGCACGGCGCAAAGCTGATATGTCGGCTTGCGTGTAGTTTTGGTAAGCGCCTTGCAAGTGCTCGGGAAAAGGAATGTAAGCAATTTGCGCGTCTACCTTGCGGTGCTGTTTGTGCCAGGCGACCACGGCGCGCGCCATGTCATTGAAGGTTTGAGCGCGACCGGTTCCTAAATTGAAAATGCCGCTGTGCTGTGCGTGTTCCATGAACCATAAATTCACTTTGGCACAGTCGCCGACATACACAAAATCGCGTTGCTGTTCACCGTCGGCATAACCGTCAGTGCCTTTGAATAAACGACACACGCCGTCACTCAACACTTGGCGGTTGAAATGAAATGGGGTGGAGGACATGCTGCCCTTGTGCGCTTCGCGCGGGCCATACACATTGAAATAACGCAAGCCGACCACCTGATGGCGTAAGCGCCCTTGCAAGCTGCGCACATACTGGTCGAATTGAAATTTCGAGTACGCATACATGTTGATGGGCAACTCAGCGAAGCGGTTTTCGCTGAAACCGTTTTTACCCAAACCATAAACCGATGCAGATGAAGCGTAAATATATTGAGCATTGATGGCTTGAGACCAGTGCAACAAAGTTTTGCTGTATTCAAAATTGTTGCGCATCATGAACTGGCCGTCCCACTCGGTGGTGGCAGAGCAGGCGCCCAAATGGAACACGGTGCTGACCGGCCCCAAGTCCTGACCGGCTTGCACCCGCGCCATGAAATCGTCACGGTCCAGGTAGTCGCGGATATGCAAGTCCGCCAGGTTGTGCATTTTGAGACCGTTTTTCAAATGGTCGACCACCAGAATATCAGTGTGCCCGCGCTGGTTGAGTTGTTCGATCAAGTTGCTGCCGATAAGGCCGGCGCCGCCGGTGACGATGATCATGTTTCAGGTGATTCCGGTTATTTCACTTTTTGCATCAGACAGGAAAAACTTCAGCCTGCTGCGTTCATGTGGCTATTGTCAGGCAAACCGCAGTCGCTCAGCCGGGCAAGGTTTGACGCGCACGCACACCCATTTGTTGCTGCAGTGCTTGCCAGACCTGCGCAGGGCTCAAAGCATGCATACAGTCACAGTCATGGTTGCTGCAAGTTTTTTCACAAGTTTGGGGCAATTGCAAATTCGCACCTGCCGGACTGATGCTGCCCCAGCGCACCTGATTCACACCCTGCTTGGGCGGAAACAACCCCACACATGCCTGACCTAGTAAAGACGCCATGTGCAGCGGCCCGGTACCAGAGGCCACCAAGCCGGCACTGCGGGCAATGCGCTGCATGTAAAGTTCCAGCGAATCCGCGCCCATGACACTGGTGCAACCGGTTGGAAACAAATGCTGACTTTGGGCCAATGCTTCGGCATCTTGGGCCGTACCGCCCAACAAGGGATGCCAGCCGTCATTCACCATCAAACGCGCCAATTCCGCGAAATGTTCAATCGGCCATTCGCGCCCGTTACCTCGCGAATAAAGGTGAAGCACGATGTCTTTAGAGCTTGCGTGGGCAGGGTTGTCAGGCAAACGCATCCCCGACCAATGCACCACCAGTTGCCGCATCTGCTGATCGCTCGGGCAAGGGATGTTTAACACCTTGGCTAACAACAGCAAATTCAAATAGGCTTCATGGTGCTGACTGCCTGCCCGGCTAAGCCAAACTTTGTGATTGCAATTGAACCAGTGGTAGAGCCTGCCCCAGACGCCGCTGCGGATAGGTATTCCCGCTTGCTTGGCCGCTTTTGCAATTTGGCGATTAGGAAACACATGGATGATGTGGTCGGCTTTCATTTGCCGCAGCCAATCGCTGAGTTCATGCGCGGCCATGTGTTCAGGCCAGACAGCCACCGTGTCTATCCAATGACAGGCTTGCGCTATGGGCGCCGCATAGGCTTTGACCAGCATGGTGATTTGCCAGTCTGGCCGCACGGATTTCAGCCAACCGACGGCTGGTAATGTCAGGCAGACATCACCTATGGCATCGGTGCGGCTGATGATTAAGTGCATGGCTTCAACTCTTTTTGCGTTTGGTAGTTATAGGCAATGAGATACACGAAGAAAAAACCTTCCATGTAGAGCATGGAGTCGGTCAACGAATTGACCAGAAACAAGAGCATGCCCACATACGCGATGTGAACATCAGTGGACTTGTGCGAGCCGGGCATTGGGCGAAGACTGGACATTACCAACAACACAAAAAGCAAAGCGCCGATGAGACCGTATTGAGACAACAAGGTCAGGTATTCATTGTGGGTGTGCAACAAAGTGATGAACTCACCCTCTTTGTCGCTCAGACTGGTGGTCGCTGTATGAAACGACCCCGGCCCGCGCCCTAGCAAAGGTTGAGACTTGAACAAATCGAAACTGATTTGGAAATACTGCAAGCGAATGCTTTGCGGAGTGCCGGACTCAAAGGCTTGCTGTGCTTCGGCCAGGGTGCGGTCTACCCGCATTTGTATCAAAGGAACTTGCTGGTATGCCGTGAACAAGAGCAGGCATGCAGCGACAAAAGCCAGTATGCGTTGGCGCATATTGTGAAGACGCCAAAAAAGAAAATAGCCCAGACTCAACAGCAAACTGATCAAGGACATGCGGCCATTGAGAAACACGGAATGAACGCACAGAATAAAAATCAAACCACCAGTCAAAACACGACGCTTGGAGTTTTCAACAAAGTGCGATAACAAAATAAACATCACCAAGGCGATATGCATGCCCTCGATGATGTAGATACGGAAATTGGATGAATATTCAAAAGTGCCGGTTAACAGCAAATGAACCAGACCGTGTCCTTTGTACAAGGACAGTGCAATAGAAAAAAACTCGGCAGCCACATAGGCCCACACCATGCGTGTTTTCAGCAAAGAAGTCATGTAGAAAAACACAGGAATGGCAAGCAACAATTTTTTGTACTTGAACAAATCCTTCATCAAAAAATCATGGCTTGCCTCTGAGTACACGGCGGCAAACACGGTCCATGCAAACAAGGCCACACACAGATGCAAAACCCTGGAGGTTTTGAATGCCTGCCACTTTTGCGTCCAGTCGCCTGAGGCGAGATAAAAAATCACCAGCGCTGTGGCGAAATAACTCGCGATGGGGGTTGAAAAAGGAAAACAAAAAACAAAAAGAATGATGAGCCAGTGCGGGACTTGGGAAAGTTTGGGCATGGACAGCGTGGTCATATCAGTTATTTTCCAATCAATGCGACGGTCGCAAGAGATCTGTCAGCGCATCCGCCACGCTGTTCGCGGAGATGGCATTCATGCATGCACATTCGGTGTTGGAGCAGTCGCGATTGCAAAAATCCGGTAATTCCAGATTGCGTGATGCGGGCGTCAGACACCCCCATCTTTTGCTGTGCACCACTTTTCTCGGCGGAAAAAGTCCGACGCAATGCTGACCCATGACCGAGGCGATGTGAAGCGGGCCGGTGCCGGAAGCAACCAAAGCATTCGCCTGCGCAATTCTTTGTATGTAGCCGTCAAGCGTGTCTTGCCCGAACACCAACTGAGATTCAACTGGAAACAATGATTTTTCAGATTCAAACAATTGGGCGTCTGCTTGGGTGCCGCCGATCACGGGCCGTATATGTTGTTTGACCAGCAGATGCGCGAGTTCGGCATAACGGTGTATGGGCCATTCCCGCCCGTGACCGCGTGAATACGGGTGAAGAATCACTTGCATCTGCCCGGGGCTCGGCTTGGGAGCAGGACGAAAACCTGACCAGCTCACCATATGGGTTTTCAATTCTTCAAACGAAGGCTCTGCCGCTTTCAAACTTTTCACCAGCAGCAGCAAATTGAAATAGGCTTCATGCAATCCGCTCTTGGCGCGGCTCATCCACACCAACTGGGTACAACTGAACAAATGGTAGTAACGGCCGGCCAAACCGCTGCGGTTGGGAATCTTTGCTCGCTTGGCCGCTTTGCTTAAAGTTTTATTCGCCGTGACGTGCACAAAATGACTGATATCCAAACCAGATAAAAAAGTGGCAATCTCATCCACAGATTGGCCGGGTTGCAGTACCACCACCTCATCCAACCATGCGCAAGCCCGTGCAACAGCTTGTGAATACGGGCTGACCAGCATGGAGATTTTGCAATCAGGCAGCAACTGTTTGATGTAGCCGACGGCTGGCAATGTCAAACAAACATCTCCAATGCCTTCAACTCGACTGATCATCAAATGCATAATTAGTTGCTACGGTTGAATGAATGTAAAGAGTGAAATCTAAATATGAAAAGCTATTATCATGCAAACAGTGCCAGCCGATAAAACCAGTAATGAAAACTAAATTTCTCTATATAGAGTATGGGCATCAAAAAACTTATGTGGATGAACTGACGTACTCGCTGGCGACCTTGTTTGATTACCACTCGCTGCTCAAATCTGATGTGCTGGTCTATACCGAAAACACCGAGACTTATGCGCATTTACCCGTTACTGCGGTATCGATTGTGCAAGACATGCCCGCTTATTCTTTGAACGGCGCTTACCATTTCAGGGTCAAGCCTTGTGTGATGAAAAGAGCGTTGCAAGAGCACGGACAAGATGCCAACATCGTTTTTTTAGACACAGACACGTATTTCAAAAAAAACATCAACCCCTACTTAGGCCAAATCAACGCACAGCATGCGCTGATGAACAAGTTTGAAAAGCGCAATCCTTATCCGGATGAAGTATTACCGCCTGTGCAATTACCTTCAGGAAAAATCTATGCCTATGACGAGCAACATGCCATCATGTACAACTCAGGTTTGGTGGGTTTGCATGCATCGCACGCCGCATGTTTGGATGATGCGATAGCCATC
>CANHLD010000129.1 GCA_947461325.1 Comamonadaceae bacterium | reverse complement strand
GGGGTTTGCTACGCGCAGTGAATCTGTCCCAAACCGATGGCGCGGCTTTGACAGAAATTTGTTGACCCACAATGCTTCTGGCCAAAGTGACGAAAGCATCCCCGCGTGACTCTAAACAAGCGTCACCAAACTGAGGGATCAGTCGCCTCATCACACGGTCTTTTTTGGCCAAATGCTTACACGCTTCTTCCCAATAAGCTGGCGTGACGCGCTTGACCGGCAAAGCCTTTTTGACCATCAGGCACGCTCCCACAGTGTGCCCTGTGCTGAATCTTTCAGCACCACGCCCATGTCAATCAGTTGTTGGCGAATTTGGTCGGCTTTGGCAAAGTCTTTGGCTTGCTTGGCAGTGGCACGCGCCGCAATCAATTCGTTGATTTGCACTGTTTCGTCTGGTGCATCCGAGTTGTTGCCGGTTTGCAAAAACACCAGCGGATCGGTTTGCAACAAACCCAACACGCCGCCCAAAGCTTTGAGCAGGCCACTGAGTTCAGCAGACTGCGTGCGATTGACTTCAGCAGCCAAATCGAACAACACGGCCACCGCCTCGGGGGTGCTGAAGTCTTCGTCCATAGCGTTTTTGAAACGCGCCGCATGCGGTTGTTGCCAATCAATACTCACTGCTTGAGGTGCCACAGCTTGCAGCGCGGTGTACAAACGCTTGAGCGAAGCTCGGGCATCATCCAAGTGCTGATCGCTGAAATTCAATGGACTGCGGTAGTGGCTGCGCACCACAAAAAACCGCACTTCTTCAGGTCGGTATTGCTTGAACACATCGCGGATGGTGAAAAAATTGCCCAGGCTTTTGGACATTTTGACGTTGTCCACATTGATGAAGCCGTTGTGCATCCAATAGGTCGCCATACCAACGCCATGCGCACCTTCAGATTGCGCAATTTCGTTTTCGTGATGGGGAAACTGCAAGTCAGCGCCGCCGCCATGAATATCAAAAGACTCACCCAGCAAGCTGCACGCCATGGCTGAGCACTCAATATGCCACCCGGGTCGACCACTGCCGAATGCGCTGTCCCATTTGACATCAGCGGGTTCATCTGGCTTGGCGGCTTTCCACAATACAAAGTCGAGCGGGTCTTGTTTACCGTCAAGTACGGCGACACGTTCACCTGCATGTAATTCATCCAAAGATTTACCCGATAACTTGCCGTAGCCGACAAATTTGCGCACCGCGTAATTCACATCGCCGTTGGTGCTGCGGTAGGCCAGGCCTTTGGCTTCCAATTTACTGATCAAACTGAGCATGCCGGGCACATGGTCAGTCGCTCGCGGTTCTGCCTGCGGGCGCTCAATCCCCAACGCATCTGCATCTTGGTGCAATGCCTCAATCATGCGATCGGTAAGTGCCCGAATGGATTCACCATTTTCAGTAGCACGGCGAATAATTTTGTCGTCGATGTCGGTGATGTTGCGCACATAGGTGACTTGGTAACCGGATTGTTTCAACCAGCGCTGCACCACATCAAAGGCAACCATAGAACGGGCGTGCCCCATATGGCAAAAATCGTAAACAGTCATGCCGCATACATACATGCGCACTTGTCCGGGTGTCAGGGACTGAAATTCCTGCACTGCACGCGCCAGCGTGTTGTAAATTCGAAGGGCCATCGTGGTTGGATTTGGAATAATTGCACACCAGCAGGTGCGTAATGTCACTCTACTACAATGGGGTCAGTATATCGAGGTCTTCGGGTTTGCCTCTTCCTTGAAGGTGCCATACATTTTTAATTCCATGCGTCTTTACTGTTGTTTTATGAATTTTTTTGCTGCAGTTAGTAGGCCAGCGTTTCTCGCCATGCTCGTAATGTCTGGCAGTTTCAGTGTGCAAGCGCAAACTGTCACAGCAGTAACTTACAGAGGCACACCGCATGATGAAGTGCAAAAAAGTATGCAGGCAAGAGACTGGTTCAATGCACTGAGCCAAGTAGACCAATACTTGACAAACCAGCCGCGCGACCCTCAAATGCGCTTTTGGCGTGCCAGGTTGCTTGAACAATTAAAGCAAGTTGATGAAGCGCTCGAAACTTACCTGGCACTCGCTCAGGATTACCCGGAACTGCCAGAAGTTCAAAACAACCTTGGCGTTATGCTGGCAGACAAAGGGCGGGTAGACGAAGCCCGCGCAGCCTTTGAGCATGCCTTGCGTAATAACCCAGATTACGCGATTGCCCACGAAAACCTAGGCGATATTTTTCTTCATCTTGCACAACGCTCTTATGACAATGCTGTGCGCCTAAGTAACAGTAAGCAAAGTCTTACTGTCAAAATCACTGCCCTTGAATCTGCTCTTCAACTTACTGTATCCCCACCATGACTAACATAATCCGCCGTTTTGGTCTCATGCTCTTGCTTTGTTACGGAGTGAACGTATTTGCTCAATCCAACTACCCCCAAGTTAAATTCGTCACCAATGTGGGAGACTTTGTCGTAGAGGTATATACCGACAAAACACCCAAAACCGCAGACAATTTTTTAACCTATGTGCGAGACGGCCACTACAACAACACCATTTTTCACCGCGTCATCAATAACTTCATGATTCAAGGCGGCGGTTACGACGCGAAATACAACGAAAAAACCTCCCGCCCTCCTATCAAGCATGAAGGCGTGGAAGCAAAGGCCAACGGTGCACCGCACAACACGACGGGCACTTTGTCTATGGCCAGGACCAACAACCCGCACTCTGCCACGGCACAGTTTTTTATCAACGTCAAAGACAACGATTTTTTGGATCACCAGTCTGCCACTCAGCAAGGCTGGGGTTATGTGGCATTCGGCAAAGTCATCTCAGGCATGGAAGTGGTTAACCGCATCAAGCAAATGCCCACAGGACCGGGCGGTCCTTTTCCAAGCGATGTCCCCCAAACCCAAGTCCTTATCCAATCTGCAACCCTGGTGAAATAAACATGTCTAATCCTCAAGTCGAATTGCATATTCAAAACCTCGGCATCATCACGCTGGAACTTGATGCAGAAAAAGCGCCCAAGACTGTGGCGAATTTTTTGTCCTACGTTGAAAATGGACATTACAACGACACTATTTTTCACCGTGTCATTCCAGGCTTCATGGTCCAAGGGGGCGGCATGGGGCCCGGCATGAAAGAAAAAAAAGTCGGCACCAAACTCGACAACGAAGCGGATAACGGTTTGAAAAATGATTGCTATACCGTAGCCATGGCTCGCACCAATGATCCGCATTCAGCCACTGCACAATTTTTTATCAATGTCAAAGACAACGATTTTTTAAACTTTTCATCACCCACCGCTTCCGGTTGGGGATATGCGGTTTTTGGCAAAGTCATCAGCGGCAATGACGTGGTGGACGCCATCACTGAACTGCCCACAGGGCGTAGCGGTTTTCACGATGATGTGCCCAAGGAAGAGGTGCTGATCACCAAGGCTGTGTTGCTCTGAAAGCCACCAACCATGCAATCCATTGATTCACCGGTCATTCCCCTACCCGATGAAGTGATGCGATTGGATTTACGTGACAAAAACCATATCGCTTTTTTGTCAGATGTACACCTTGAGGTAAGCCACCATTCCACTTATTTGGCCTGGTCTAGCCACCTGAAATTGCTTCAGGCAGATGCGTTGTTCATACTGGGAGATTTATTTGAAGTCTGGCTAGGTGACGACGTGTTGCAGCATCCGGCAGCAGATTTTGAGCGTCAATGTTTGTCAGAGATTCTCGCTGTCAGCCAACGCATGCCTGTGTATTGGATGGTCGGAAACCGAGATTTCTTGCTGGACACACAGGCTTGCTTGTCTGCAGGAATGCGCTCCATTGCCGACCCTTGCGTGGTCATGACTTCTCAAGAAGACTGGCTGCTCAGCCATGGCGATGCATTGTGTCTTGATGACACCGCTTACCAAGCCTACCGGCGGGAAATTCGATCTAGCGAATGGATTACACGTTTGAAAGAAACATCCTTGAATGAGCGCATGGTTTTGGCCAAGGAGCTCAAAGCACAAAGTCAGCTGAGCAAGTCACAAAATACGCTGTGGGCGGATGTAGATGCAGGTGCCGCATTGCAATGGATGGATGCCACTCAAACATCCGTGTTGATTCACGGGCATACGCACAGACCCCAAGAACATCAACTCAGTGTCAGCCACCAACGGATTGTGTTGAGTGACTGGGATGCGCAAGCGCTGCCGCCGCGATTGCAATCCCTGCAATGGACACGTGGCCAAGGCTTTAGTAGAAAAGCCCTGACCGCACCTGCCATCTGATTTCAGCGTCGCATCAATACCCTGAGTACCTGCTGTAAGCGTTGAGCCGCGCTGGCTTCAAACGCCGACTGCAACACCAACCCAGTGTCCAGCGCCCAGGTTTGTGCCGGCGGCGGGTCATTGCGTTTGGTCAACAGTTGTAATTGCAAATTGCGGCGCGCTTGTTGATGGTCTGCAGGCGTATTCACTTCTGCCGCCATTTCGAGTCGCAACAAAGCAGTGGAAGCATCCCCGCTTGCAGGCGATTGCAAAGCCTGTACCCAAGCCTGGCGTTGAGCCGCACTGACTCGGCTGCCAAGCTCCTTGACCGGCGGCAGTTGATCAGGCTGCCGATGCTGCCAAGCAGATAACAAATGAACCAGAATTTCGCCATGCGCTTGCATTGCGAGTTTTTTCAATGCGTTTTCGGCCTGCTCTATGGCATTTCTTTGGGCGCGAAATGCTGCATCACCCAGACGCGGACCACGGTCTGCAAATGCTTCGCGGGCGCGCGGCGCATCTCTGTCGTTGCGTCTGCCCGGCGCGTCACGGTCATTACGGCGCGCGCCTGGCTTGTCTCCGAAACGACCAGGGGCAGTAGGTTCTGTTTTCTTTTGCCCTGGTCTGTCATCACCTCGCACAGCCACTACCTTTTTGGCTGGCGCTGGTGTTTTTGTCACAGGGGCAGGAGTTGACTCCGTTGTCTGCACATTGATTTCAGTTTCCTCGGTATTCGCATCTTGGATTGGTGCTTGCGTTTCATCTGCAAGTGTTTCAGTACTTGCCCCATCTTGGTTTTGCAGATTAGGCTCAGGCAATTGCTCAGGCGAAGCAATTGCGACGCTTTCCTGAGGGGAAGTTTGCAGCTTGCTTGGGGCCTCTTGTGTAGGCACTACAGCCTCTTTACCGCTGATAACCTGGTTCAGGTGCTGCATGGCTTGGCGAATCAGGGCCACATCACCTTGCGCAATGGCTTTCTCCAGCCTTTGGGAAGCATCAAGCACCGCTTGGTCATGCGCTGAGAGAGTGTGAGCTTGAACGCCTCGCTCTTGGGTCTTGCGCTGGAAGGCTTCATCCAATGGCTGACGAAACGCATCCCACAATTTTTGCGCCAGTTTGCGATCCAACGCCACAG
>CANHLD010000128.1 GCA_947461325.1 Comamonadaceae bacterium | reverse complement strand
TTTGTTCTTTGTCATTTTGGGTGCCAGCCAATGGGTGAATGATGTCAGTTGGGGCAAATACGCTTTGTTTGCCGGTTTGGCAATTTGGTTGTTTGTGCTATTCCAATGGTTCAGCGAAGCGGTTCATGAAAGCGAGTCTGGTCAATATGGCCGCAAGATCGATTTGTCTTTCCGCTGGAGCATGAGCTGGTTCATCTTCTCTGAAGTCATGTTCTTTGGTGCATTTTTCTCCGCCCTGTGGTGGGCCAGGATGCACTCACTGCCTGCGCTCGGTGACAGTGAAAATGCACTATTGTGGCCAGGTTTTAAAGCGGTTTGGCCCAGCATTGCTGCAGGCGTGACTGCCTCGCCAGCAGGCATCATTGAACCGTTTCAAACCATGACGCCGTTCTGGTTGCCAACCATCAACACAGCCTTGCTGTTGTCTTCAGGCGTGACTTTGACCATTGCGCATCACGCCTTGTTGGAAAACCAGCGTGCCAAAACCATTCAATTCATGTGGCTGACTGTATTGCTGGGTATCGTATTCTTGGGCGTACAAGGTTATGAGTATTACCATGCTTATAAGGATCTGAATCTGAAGTTGACCTCAGGTGTCTACGGTTCTACTTTCTTCATGCTGACCGGGTTCCACGGATTCCACGTTTTTGTGGGCATGTTGATGTTGTTGTTTGTGACCTTGCGTTTACAAAAGGGGCATTTTTCTGCGGACAGTCATTTTGGATTTGAAGGTGCCGCTTGGTATTGGCACTTTGTGGATGTGGTTTGGTTGGGTTTGTACATCTTGGTGTATTGGCTCTGATACCAATGACTCACAACAAAAAGGCCGCATCTGCGGCCTTTTTAGTTCGAAATTCTCAAAACATCAGACAGGGGTCAAAGGAATGCCGGTAGGCCTGAGCCAACCCATCTTCCAGGAAAGCAAAATGCAGAGAAACAAAACGATGGATATACCTACCCTGAATGCCAGTGCGCGCATCATTCGACTGGACTTAGGTGCGCCCTCTGTATCGCCGCGCAACATAAAGAACAGCGCGGTAGACAAGGCGGCTAATACGCCTAAAAAAGCAATGGCTATAAATATGTTCATATGTGGGATTATCCTTTGATTTACACATGTCTTTTCTACTATGAACAACGTTAACGTTAGGCGGGTCATTATTTTGTTGGCAGCATTAGCTGGCATGGCTTTGACGGCAAGGCTGGGCGTTTGGCAAATGTCTCGCGCAGAGGAAAAACTGGTCTACCAAAGAGATCTGAATTTGCAAGCACAACTGCCACCGCTTACGCCACAAGACCTTGTGGCTCAACCTGAACTTTGGCAACAAGTTCATAGAAACATTGCGCTTGATGGCAAATGGTTGGTCGACAAAACGGTGTATTTGGATAACCGTAGCCACCAGGGGCAGCCAGGATTTTGGGTGATCACCCCTATGTCGTGGGCACCGGGGCAAGTGGTCTGGGTGCAGCGCGGATGGGTGGCTAGGGATCGTACAGATGCCTCAAAGGCAGCACCGATTGATACGCCGCAGGACCCCATCAAAATCACGGGCCGCATTGCTTTGGCCTTGTCTCAAATGACTGAATTGAAAAGTACTGTGGCAGTTGAATCTGGGTCTGGACAGTTGAGAATTCAAAACAATTTGAGCCGCGAACACATGCAAGCCATGGTATCTGATAAGGTCAGTGGATTGGTGATACAAACAGGTCAAGACACTGACGGACTGAGAAGAGACTGGCCAGTCATTTCACAGACTGCAGACAAAAACAAGGGCTATGCTTTCCAATGGTTTGCGTTGAGTGGATTGATAGCTATTCTTTATTTCTGGTTTCAATGGATAGGGCCACTGCGGCATGCAAGACAACAACAATGACCATACACCGCCTCATGCACTGGGGTTGACGGTTTACGATTTACCGGACCCGGTGCAAGCAGCGCAGCAAGACGCAAGTCGCACCAGTGCCGGGCGAATTCGTATGATTTTTGTCATGCTGATTTGCGCGGCGCCTGTGATTGCTTCTTATTTGACGTATTACGTGATCCGGCCGCAGACGCAGCGTAATTTCGGAACCTTGATTCAACCCGTCAAACCTGTGCCAGAGATCAGCGCACACGCGCTTGACGGCAAAGAAGTCAGCTTGCCCCATTTGAAAGGCCAGTGGTTGCTAGTGAGTGTGGCAAACGCTGCATGCGACAACGCATGCCAAACCAACTTGCTGTTGCAGCGTCAGATTCGTGCTTCACTTGGCCGTGAGAAAGAGCGCACGGACTGGGTATGGCTGGTCACAGATGACAAACCGGTGCCCAAAGAATTGATTGCAGGTTTGAGTGAAGCGGTTATTTTGCGTGTCAGTTCAGAAAGCATTTCTCAGTGGTTGAATGCTGAGTCAAATCACGGCATGAGTGAGCATTTGTATTTGATAGATCCTCATGGCAATTGGATGATGCGTTTTCCACCCGGACTGACGATGGAGCAAGCGCCCTCGTTAAAACGTGATTGGGATAAATTGCTGCGTGCTTCTGTCTCTTGGGATAAGCCGGGGCGATGATAGTATGAATGAAGTTGCCTTATTCAATGCTGCGCCCCTTTTGAAACTGCTGCTGATGGCCGTTTTACTGGCCGTTGGACCTTTGACTTGGGTATGGCTGAAAAACAGACAGTCACAATCGGTTCAGCGTGTCCGGCATTTGACCGTTATTGCTTTGTTTTTGACATTTGATTTAATTCTGTTTGGCGCATTCACACGCCTCAGCGATTCAGGTCTGGGTTGTCCAGACTGGCCGGGTTGTTACGGGCACGCCAGTCCGATTGGAGCGACACAAGCGATTGAGTTGGCTCAAACAGCTATGCCAACGGGACCGGTCACTTGGCATAAAGCATGGATTGAAATGATCCATCGGTATTTGGCCATGCTCGTCGGTATTCTCATTTTGACTTTGGCTGTTTTCTCTTGGCGCAATGAGCGAACTTTATGGGGCTGGCCATCGCTGACTTTGGTGTGGGTTTGCATTCAAGGTGCTTTTGGCGCATTCACAGTCACTATGAAATTGTTCCCTGCCATTGTCAGCATGCATTTGTTGGGTGGCTTGTTGCTGTTGGTGCTGTTGACTGTTCAATGGGTACGGCAGCGTCATATCGCCGACAGAATGATTGATCGTGCTTTGCCTGTGGCGGTTTATGTGGTGACGGGTCTGACTTTTTTAAGCGTGCTCATACAGTCTGGCCTAGGCGCATGGGTCAGCAGCAATTACGCGGTGCTGGCTTGTGACACCTATCCGCTTTGCCAAGGTAACTGGTTGCCAGAAATGAATTTAAACAAGGCTTTTGAGTTTTGGCGCCCACTCGGTCAGGACGCTTCAGGTCAAGCCATTCCATTCCAAGCATTGACGGCCATACATATGGTGCATCGCTGGCATGCAGTCATTCCGGCTTTGTGTATTTTGTATTTGGCGCGAGCTTGGATAAACAACGGCCTGCGGCAACAGGGAATTTTTTTGTTGGCATTGCTTTTATTGCAATTCGCCACCGGTATTTCAAATGCCGTGCTGGGTTGGCCCTTGCTGGCCGCTTTGTTGCATACAGGTTCAGCGGCCACGCTACTGGCACTTCTCACCTGGGTTTTAGCCTCAACCCGTCCCCGCAGCGCTGATCGAATTGCTTCGACTTTCAACAGGCAAATGTTATGAAATCTCTCTCTCAGTACATGCCTTTGCGTTGGCAGCAGTTCAACGCGTTGACTAAACCGCGTGTGATTCAGTTGATTGTGTTTTGCGCGCTTATAGGTATGGTGTTGGCTGTCCCCGGTGTTCCCAACTTGGCCGATGTGAAATTGGCTGCTATCGCTTGTCTGGGAATTTGGCTGGTGTCCGGTGCGGCTGCCGCGTTCAATTGCATTGTTGAGCAAGCGATTGACGCCCGCATGAAGCGAACCGCTTGGCGACCAACCGCCCAAGGTCAACTCACCGACAGAGACACCTTGCTTTTTTCTGCTGTCTTGTGTGCTGTCGGTTCAGCCATTTTGTATGTCTGGGTCAACCCGCTCACCATGTGGTTGACGTTTGCGACATTTGTTGGCTACGCCGTTATTTACACCGTGATTCTCAAACCGCTGACCCCGCAAAATATCGTGATCGGCGGCGCGTCAGGTGCTATGCCGCCTGTGCTTGGCTGGGCCGCTATGACTGGTGATGTCGGCCCCGAAGCCTTGATACTTTTTTTGATTATTTTTCTCTGGACCCCGCCGCACTTTTGGGCCTTGGCTTTGTACCGCGTCGAAGACTACCGCAAATCCGGCTTGCCCATGTTGCCGGTGACGCATGGCAATGAGTTCACCCGCTTGCAAATATTGCTCTACACCATCGTCTTGCTGCCCGCTTGTCTGATGCCGTTCATCTACCGCATGAGTGGCTGGTTTTATTTGGTATGTGCCGTGGTACTAAGCCTGATGTTTTGCTGGTACGGATGGGCGCTATGGCGCCAATACTCTGACGAGTTGGCGCGCAAAACATTCAAATTTTCTTTGGTGCATTTGAGTTTGTTGTTTGCTGCTTTTTTAATTGATCATTATTTGCCGAGTATGTGATGTTTGCAAAATACCGTTATCTGTTGCTTTCTGTCTGCTTGATGATCAGCGCATGCTCGCCTGACAAGCCTGAGTTCAAAGCGATTGATTTGACCGGAGCCGATTACGCTTTGGGTTTTGATTTGCCGGATCAGTTCGGCAATAAGCGCACACTGGCCGACTTCAAGGGGCGGGTGGTGGTGGTTTTTTTCGGCTACACGCAATGCCCGGACTTTTGCCCCACTACCTTGACCGAATGGGTGCAGGTGAAAAAAACCCTGGGTCCTCAAGGCGAACTGCTGCAAGCGGTATTCATCACCTTGGATCCTGAAAGAGACAAGCCGGAAGTTCTTCAGCCTTATATGGCTGGCTTTGACCCGACATTTTTGGCGCTGATTCCAACCGTAGAAGAATTGCCTGTATTGGCCAAACAATTCAAGATTTACTTCAAGAAAGTGGCTGGCTCATCTGCGGACAGTTACACCTTAGACCATAGCGCTGGCACCTACATTTACGACACCCAAGGTAGATTGCGTTTGTATGCGCGTTACGGGTTGGGGCCGCAAGCCATGGCTGCTGATATCGCGGCTTTGCTGAAATAAAAAAACCGTCTGCAACCAACGACTGCAGACGGTTTGAATAGTTTTTAAAAATATCAGGCGTATTCCAACAACGCCTGCTTCATTTTTCTCATGGCGGCCACTTCGATTTGACGGATTCGTTCGGCGCTGACACCAAACTCATCCGCGAGTTGATGCAAAGTCATGCCGCCGCTGTTGTCATCATTCACCTTGAGCCAGCGCTCTTCAAC
>CANHLD010000127.1 GCA_947461325.1 Comamonadaceae bacterium | reverse complement strand
GCGCAAACTGTCAATGGCCGGGGTAGGTGTTTCCAGTGCGGTGATGAGTTGAGCCAAGGCGCGCCAGCTTGTGTCGGTATGGCCTTGTATGGCGTTGAGCGAACTGGGTGCGTAGCCGCCCAAGTCCTGGTCGCAGCGCATGATCATCTCGCCGATCATGCCTTGCAAACCCATGCGTTGGCCGTCTTGCGGGCTGTAAATGCGGGTCACGCCATAGGCTTGCAATTCGTCGATCTCTTCCTGCACGATCACGCCACCGCCGCCGCCGAAAACTTGGATGTGTGCGCCGCCGCGCTGGCGCAGCAAATCGACCATGTACTTGAAATACTCGACATGGCCGCCTTGGTAAGAACTGATGGCAATGCCTTGCACGTCTTCTTGCAACGCAGCGGTGACCACTTCATCGACCGAGCGGTTGTGGCCCAAGTGAATCACCTCGGCGCCCATGCCTTGCAGAATACGGCGCATGATGTTGATGGCGGCATCGTGGCCGTCAAACAAACTGGCGGCAGTGACAAAGCGCACCTTGTGTTTAGGTTTGTATTGGGCGAGCGCCTGGAATTCAGCGGATAAATCGGTCATGGTAGTCAGCGATCAAGCGAAATGTGTAAAAGAAAAGCCGTTCATTGTGCGGCTGGGCGCACAGGTTAATTGACGTGCACGTCAATCATAGCCGCAAGGACATGGCTGAAATTGGCTTTGTATTCATAGGTATTTAAAAGCGCAGACAGTGCAAGTTTTGTTAAATTGGTCTAAATTTATAAGTGCAAAGGTAAGTTGATCCGCCGCAAGAACTTGTTGTCATGCGGCTCCCAATGTCATTTAGGTGAATCTAATACAGCAAGAGGTTTCAAATGCTCAAAACTTTCAATGTTTTTTCAGGACTGATTTTTTTGTCTTGTGCCGCCCTGCAATGGAATGACCCAGATCCGCTTTTGTGGATCACTTTGTATGTGCTCGCGGCGATTTCATGTGCATTGGTTTTTGCCACTATCAAGGCTGCCAAGTTCCATCTCGGCCTAATGGCGGTGTATGTCATTTATGCTGTTTATTTATTCGTGGCAGAAGATGGCGTGCTTTCTTGGATGCTTGACCACCAGTTCGAATCTTTGACCCGTTCCATGATGGCTTCAGCGCCTTGGATTGAAAACACCCGCGAATTCGGCGGACTCTTCATCATGACCGTGGTGTGCGCAATCAATTGGTTCGTGCAACGTCAAACCTCAGGCCAAGACGTACATCTCAGCGAACAGCCTGCAAACTCATAAATACTTGACTGCAAATCTCCGGGTTGCCGTTGGGTACTGAGGGCAGGTTATGCTGTTGTGTTGAATTGAAGCCAACCGTCAACCGGGAGTATTTTCAATGGCCATTTCATGGTTAAGCGCACTCAAGGTCGTCCCTTGGGACAAGGTCATCGAACATGCGCCCGGTGTATTGGACAAAGCACGCAGTTTGATTGACAAACACCGGGGTGCATCAGCGACGGGTTCTGCATCCTCTGCGGTGCAAGAAACCGAGGCGTTGCCCAGTCTTGAGGAATTGACTACACGCTCAACGGCTTTGCAAAAGCAACTCCACGAACAAACAGCGGTTCAACAAAGCATGGCGCAGACCATGGCCGAGTTAGCCGAGCAACAGGCGGGTTTGATTGCCATGGTCAAGCGTTTGCAGTCGCAACTGCGATGGCTGGCATTAGGCTTGGCTGTGAGCTTGTCAGGCTGTGTTGTTTTATTTATGTTGAGGTAGCGCTCAGAGCGCGGGTTGGACGCTGGCTAAGCTGTACAAGTTCACTGGTTTCGCTTGGGCGTCGAAGCCCGACATGCATTGCAATCAGGCTGGTCTGTTTTTGTTTAAGGCATCACCGCCAGCCAATCCCCTGCTGCCTCTTCATACGCCAACCCGGTTTCCAACAACGCCACATCGCCGCGCGATTGACCAATGAGTTGCATGCCCATGGGCAGTCCTTGGGCATTGAAACCGCATGGCACATTTAAAGCAGGCAAACCGGCCAGACTGGCGTAAAGCGTCACTTCCATCCAGCGGTGGTAAGTGTCCATCTGCCTCGGTCCGTTCGGCGTCTCAATTACTGTCGGCCAGCGCATGTCTATGGCAAACGGCCAGACTTGCGCGCTGGGCAAGACCAGCATGTCAAAGCGGCTGAGTAAATCCAAAATGTGTTGGTAAAACGCGCTGCGCTCGGTACTGGCGGTCAAAAAATCCGTGGCGGTCATGCCGGCGGCCTGGTCAAACTCCCACAGCGCTTCTGGCTTGACCTGATCCCGTCCGCGCGCCACCATGGGCGCGATGCGCGACGCGGTCAGCACTCGTCGCCAGGCCAGCCAGGTTTGCCACACGGCCGCAGGTGAAAAATTCGGCGATACGGGCTCTACATACGCGCCCAAGTCCGTCAATCGCTGCAAACCGTTTTTGCAGGCCTGCAAGACGCCATCTTCCATAGGTAAATAGCCATTCAGGTCACCCAACCAGCCTATGCGCAAACCTTTAGCCTTGGGCGCAAGCTGCGACGACCAGCCAGACGGCAAACTGGCTAACGACAAAGGCGAGCGCGCGTCATACCCGGCCATGGTTTCCAGCAAGCGCGCCAGATCGGCCACATGCCGCGCCATCGGACCGTCAGTGCTGAGTTGGCTGACCCAGACATCATTCACAGGAAATGCAGGTACCCGCCCTTGTGAGGGGCGCATGCCGAACACATTGTTCCAGCCCGCCGGGTTGCGCAAACTGCCCATGAAATCCGAACCATCTGCCAACGGCAACATGCGCTGCGCCAAAGCCACCGCCGCGCCCCCGCTGCTGCCGCCCGCAGTGAACGCCGGGTTGAAAGCGTTAGGCGTGGCGCCGAAGACCGGATTGAAGGTGTGCGAGCCCAGCCCCCATTCGGGCGTATTGGTTTTGCCGATGACAATGCCGCCTGCCGCTTTCATGCGTTGCACCAGCAAAGCGTCATGCACCGGGATATTGTTTTTCAACAATGGCGAGCCGCCGGTGGTGGGTATACCCGCCACATCCACCAAGTCTTTGAAGGCCAGCGGTATGCCGTGCAGCCAGCCGAGTGAATGACCTTTGGAGAGTTCCACGTCACAAACGTCGGCTTGGTTCAACAGCAAGTCGGTGTCTTGTAGATTGACAATGGCATTGGCCTGCGGGTTGATGGCTGCGATGCGCTGCAAAAATGCTTGCATGACCTCGCGGCAAGATAATTCCCGGCGATGGATACTGGCAGACAATTGCAAAGCGCTGAGTTCGTGAATAGCCATAGTGCAGGACACCTGAATGAATTCGTTTATATTGAAGCAGAGATTGAAATGTAGCCGCCTGCGGGCGCAAGGGGAATCCATGACACGCCGAGTATTGTTAAAAGCCATGGCCGCCACAGCTTTGGCCGCTGGTTTTTTTGTACAGGTGCAAGCGCAAAACGCTGTGCCCGCCAACAAAGTTTTCCGCTTTGTGCCACATGCCAACTTGGCGGTGCTGGACCCCATCTGGACCACGGCGTATGTCACCCGCAACCACGGTTACATGATTTACGACACCTTGTTTTCCGAAGACGCGAAAGGAAAAATCCAGCCGCAAATGGTGCAAAGCCACAGCACCAGCAAAGACGGCAAGGTCTGGACGTTTAAATTGCGCAGCGGCTTGGCGTTTCACGATGGCAAGCCGGTGACCAGCGAAGACGTGGCGGCTTCGCTCAAGCGTTGGTCCACGCGTGACACCATGGGCGGCGTGTTGTTTGCGTTTGTCGACAAACTGGAAACGCCTGACGCAAATACTTTTCGCATGGTGCTCAAAGAACCTTGCGCCATCGTATTGGAGGCTTTAGGCAAAGCGTCTTCGAATGTGCCGTTCATCATGCCAGCGCGCATTGCGGCCACGCCCGGCACCGAGCAAATCAAAGAACACATAGGCTCGGGCCCGTTCATTTTCAAAGCAGACGAATTCAAACCCGGCTCGGTGGCGGTGTACGAGCGCAACACCAAGTACGTGTCGCGCAGCGAAGCACCAAGCGGCTTGGCAGGCGGCAGACCGGTGAACTTTGACCGGGTGGAATGGGTCATCATCCGCGACCCGCAAACACAGTTCAATGCCATCGTCGCTGGTGAAGTCGACATGATTGAGCAACCCAGCTTCGAGCAGTACGACACGCTCAAGAAAACCGCAGGCGTCAAGGTCGATGATTTCGCGCCCTCCGGTTTTCAGTACATCATGCGTTTCAACCACATACACCCGCCATTCAACAATCCCAAGATACGACAGGCTGCTATGCTGGCTGTGGGTCAACAAGCGTTTATCAACACCCAGGTCGGTGTGCCCGAGTTGGGGCGCTTGTGCCGCAGCATTTACCCGTGCAGTTCAGCTTTTGCGGATCAAACCAACCCCGGATTCACCGGGGTGGCCAATCCTGCCAAGGCGCGCGAGTTGTTGAAAGAAGCCGGTTACGACGGTACGCCGATTGTGATGATGCGACCCACCGATTTGTCGGCCATCACCAAGCTGCCACTCGTGGCCAAGCAGCAATTGGAAGCTGCCGGTTTCAAGGTGGATTTGCAGCAAATGGACTGGGCTTCTTTGGTTGCGCGGCGCGCCAAAAAAGATCCACCTAACCAAGGCGGCTGGAACATGTTTTTCACCACTTGGAGCGCAGGCGATATTGACAGTCCCTTGACCAGTGCCATGCTGAACACCAAAGGTGCTACGGGGTGGTTCGGCTGGCAAGACGAGCCGCGCATTGAAGAGTTGAAAGCCAAATTCGCGCGCGCCCACGAAGGCACTGAGCAGAAAAAAATCGCCTCCGAGATTCAATCCATCGTGTTTGAAACCGCGTCATATGTGCCGCTGGGCGAATACCGCAACCCGACCGTGCTGCGCAATAACGTCAGTGGTTTGTTGCAAACCCCCGGCATCCCGGTGATGTGGGGCTTGGCCAAGCGCTGACCATGGCATCTTTTTTGATTCGCCGTCTGCTGGCGGTGCTGCCAGTGTTGCTCGTGGTGTCGCTCTTGGTGTTTTTTATGTTGCGGCTCGCGCCCGGTGACCCTGCGGCGGTGATCGCAGGCAATAACGCCACCAGCGAAGACATCGCCAACATCCGCGCGCACATGGGTTTGGACAAACCCATCGCCGTGCAATATGTGTTGTGGCTGGGCCAGGTGTTGCAAGGTGACCTCGGTTATTCGTATTACTTAAGCAAACCCGTCACTGCATTGGTGGCGCAACGCGTCGAGCCCACGTTGTCGCTGGCATTGGGCACGGTGTTGCTGGCCGTGTGTATCGCGGTGCCACTGGGCAGTCTGGCTGCGTGGCGCATGGGCGGTTGGTTGGACCGTGGTTTGTCTGCGTTTTCAGTAGCCGGTTTTTCG
>CANHLD010000126.1 GCA_947461325.1 Comamonadaceae bacterium | reverse complement strand
TGCCACGGTCTGCACCAATGGCCATGGCAGTGCGCAAGGTTTCTTGGCATTGGGTAACACCGCAGGAAATGACGATGACTTCTGTCAATATGCCTTTTTCTTTCAACCGAACCGCTTCTTCCACAGCGATTTCATCGAACGGGTTCATGCTCATTTTGACGTTGGCGATATCCACGCCGGTCTGGTCAGATTTGACCCGGACTTTGACGTTGTAATCCACCACGCGCTTGACGGCGACCAATGCCTTCATGGGTTTGCTCCAAGATATAAAAATAAGTGAGTCGGGGCTTCCAAGAGGCTGGAAGTTGACGTGCACGTCATTCTAGACGAATCAAAAGCTATTTGTGAACGGTCGTGCTTTTTTATCCCTTTATCCCAATGGAAAACCTATCCAATCAGCAAAAATGACCCTATCGAGGGAAGCGTTTACTCACCAGCAGGGACTTGAGCCAGTTGAAAGGGCTTAGGAGGCGGTAATTGGATACCTGCATTTTGAATACCCGCCCAAGCCGCAGCATTGACGCGAGAAAGTATGGCCAAGCGCGATTGCAAACGGTCTGTCACCCAAAATTGCAAGGTGAACTCCAATCCATCTGCGCTGAATCGGCTGAGAAACACCTGTGCAGCAGGCTCAGTCATTATTTCGGTCACCGTGCCAAGCGCTTGGGTCAATGTTTGCTGGACTTGCGAGACATTGCTGCCTGTGGACACGGTGATGGTGGTTTGCAAAGCGATAGCCGTATCGGATAGGGAAAAATTGTCAACGCGTTGCGTCATCAGTAATTCATTTGGAATGATGGATTCACGGCCACTGGCGTCACGAATCAGTGTGTAACGGGTTTTGATGTCAACCACCTGACCTTCCACGCCATCCACACGTATGTGATCGCCGATACGAACTGAGCGCTCGACCAGAACCACAAAACCGCTGACGTAATTGGCCGCCAATTTTTGCAAACCCAAACCCAAACCCACACCCAAAGCGCCGCCCAGCACAGACAACGCCGTCAAATCCACCCCCACGGCAGACAAGGCCAACAACAGACCCAACAGCAACAGCACAGCGCGCAGTACGTTGGCAGCCACTTTGCGCATAGACAAATCACTGACGGTTTGCGTCAGCACCCGGTGTTCGATGGCAGCGGACACCCACAAGCTCAACACCAAAACGAGACCCGAGGACAGCATGCCTTCAAACAAAGTGCGCAAATCCAGCTTGACCTTGCCGAAATTCAAATGGATTTGCTCCATTTCGTTCACCACCAACGGCAATAAATCAGTGATCCATAAAACCGCAAAACCCCAAGCCAGCCATGAGATCAAACGCTCGGTCAGTGCGGCCACAGGTGAAGTGGGAAATACGGCCATCAACACTCGGGCGCACAAACGAATCAAGACCAATGCCAGCAGCACAGGAACCGCGAGTTTGAATAACACCAAGGTCTGTTGCTTGATAAGCCATACCTGCGCAAAATAAGCCAGCAGCAAAGCCAGCAAGGGAAACATCAAGCCGTCGACGACTTTTTCGCCAAACAGCACGGATTCGGTTTTGATTTGCCTGCCTAACAACCAAGCCGTCGCCCACGCCACTGCCAACACTGCCAACAGGTAAGCGCCCTCCTTCAACACACCGGCAGGCATGCCGTCTTGGGTGAATGCAGCAAGAATTGAATTGATGTTTTCCATGGCTTAAATCAGCTTAACACGCGTGTTGGGTGTCCACGTTTGAACGGATGGCTACACTCTGGGGTGATGAGAACGCTATCTATTTTTTCCTCTTTGAACACCACGGCAACTTGTATTTTGGCAGCGCTGCTGATGGCGCGCCTTCTGACCTTTCAACACGCTGATGCGGCAACCACACAAAGCACTTCGACGGCCAAGCGTACCGGCACCAAACTCAGCAAACCCAGCAAGAAAAAAACAGCACTTACCAAAGCGAGCAAAGTCATCACAGGCAAGGCCTTTGGTAACAGCAATGCCGTGAAGGCCTTGGCACAAGAGATTGCCCATCAACAACAACTGCCCTTGGCGTGGGTGCAACAGCAATTAGCACAAGCCAGATTGTTGCCGCAGATATTGCAACTGGTGCTGCCGCCTGCTTCGGTTCAGCAGAAAAATTGGAGCGCCTACCGCGCCCGGTTTTTGAGCGAATGCCGCATACAAGCAGGCGTACATTTTTGGCGAGAGAACACCTTGGCCCTTGATCAAGCACATCTTCGCTATGGTGTGCAGCCGCGTTTCGTCGTCGGGATATTAGGTGTGGAGACCTATTTTGGACAGCACAAAGGGCAGTACAGGTTGCTGGATGCGTTGACCACACTCAGTTTGAATTTCCCGTCCTCTCATCCACAAGCGCAAGAACGCCAAGCTTTTTTTCAGAAAGAACTTGGTTTTTTTCTCAAGCAGCAACGCTCACAACCAAGCCGCTCACCTGCGCTTGGCAGCTATGCAGGTGCCAGCGGCTGGCCGCAATTCATGCCTTCAAGCATCGCTAAATTCGCCGTTGACTTTGATGGCGACGGTCGCATTGATTTGATCAACAACGCGAACGACGCCATCGGGTCGGTAGCCCACTATTTCAAAGCCTTTGGCTGGCATGCCGACATGCCCACGCATTTCGAGGTGAATGTGCAAGCCGCCATTGAATCAGACATGGCTGCACTGCTAGCACCTGACATCGTGCCCTCTTGGTCAGTTGCTCATTTGGAGGACAAACAACTGGTCTTATCTGAGGCCGGCAAATCTTTTGATCAGCCCTTGGCTTTGGTCCAATTGCACAATGGCGGAGACACGCCAACATACATTGCAGGCACAGACAATTTTTTCGTCATCACCCGCTATAACCGCAGCAGCTATTACGCGCTGGCTGTTATTGAACTTGGACTTGCTGTTGAAAACGCCATGGCTCTTGCGGGCGACACCAAAGCCGCTTGCCCTTAGTTAGTTGATTGGGAAATTGTGGAAATTGGGGTCAGGTTCCAATTAATTTTCTACTATTAACATCGGGAATTAATTGGTTAATTGGAACCTGACCCCAATTTCCTCACGATTTACTTGCCAACTCCCGCAGCACATTTTTCTGCACTTTGCCCATGGCGTTACGCGGCAGTTCGGTAACCACACGGCAATGCTTAGGCACTTTGAAGTTGGCCAATTTGGTTTTCAGCGCAGCCAGCAAATGATCAGGCTGAAGTTCAACACCCGCTCTGGCCAGCACAAACGCAAAACCCACTTCACCGAAATCCGCATGAGGCAAAGCCACCACCGCGCTCTCAGCCACGCCGGGCAAGTTGTTCAATGCTTCCTCAATTTCAGCCGGGTACACATTCAAGCCGCCGCTGATGATCAAGTCCTTACTGCGCCCCACAATCCTCACATAGCCCAGTTCATCAAGTGTCCCCATATCGCCTGTGATGAAATAGCCGTCAGCGGTGAACTCCTGCGCGTTTTTTTCGGGCATGCGCCAGTAACCAGCAAACACATTCGGCCCTTTGACTTGAATGCTGCCCACCTCACCGCAAGCCAGCGGCAAGCCTTGGTCGTCCACAATACGCAAACTCACGCCGGGCAGAGGAAAACCCACGCTGCCGCCTATGCGCTTGGATGCGCCACCAAAGCGTTCATCTGCCGTGCAGGGATTGGACGTCAGCATGACGGTTTCACTCATGCCGTAGCGCTCCAGCACCGTGTGTCCGGTGCGCTGTTGCCAGCTTTCAAACGTATCCACCAGCATGGGCGCAGAACCAGAAATAAACAAACGCATGCCTGCACAAACCTGTGCATTCAAACCGGGCAAGGCCAGCAACCGTGTATAGAAAGTAGGAACACCCATCAACAGCGTGGCGCGCGGCAAATCCGCCAAAACCCGCTCTGCATCAAAGCGGCTGTGCCACAGCATTTTGCTGCCATTGATTAAAGCGCCGTGAATGGCCACAAACAAACCGTGCACATGAAAAATCGGTAAGGCATGAATCAGCACATCGTCGTCGTGCCAATCCCAATAGGCTTTCAACATGAGTGCGTTACTCGACAGGTTGTGGTGCGTCAGCATGGCACCCTTGCTGCGCCCTGTCGTGCCGCTGGTGTAAATGATGGCGGCCAAATCGTCCGACTGTGAAATGACCGGCGTGTGCACATCGCTGTGGTGTGCCGCACGCTCGAGCAAACTGCCGCCGCGCTGATCGTCCAAGGTCACCACATAACGCGTACCGGCTTGAAAAGCGACTTTACTGACCCAGCCAAAATTGGCAGGTGTGCAAACCACCAAAGCAGGTTCTGCATTGGCGACAAAGTAAGCAATTTCAGTTTGCTGGTAGGCTGGGTTCAAAGGCAAAAACACATGGCCGCAGCGCAAACACGCCAGGTAAAGCATCAACACTTCCACCGACTTTTCTGTTTGCACCGCAATGCGTGAGGCAGGTGGCAGTGACAGGCTTTCTAACCAATTGGCCAGCATGGCGCTACCGCGCTCGAGGTCACTCCAGCTGTAAGCCAGTCCCTGGTCGGTTTCAATCGCAGTTTGCGTCAAGTCAGCTGGAAAGCCTTGGCGCAAAGCGCTGTAAAGGTTGGTGTGGTTCATGTGAATGCAAAAAGAAAAATCATGGGCGCAATGTTTGGCGTGTTGAAAACGATTTTCGGTCTGTGCAAAAACGCCTTTTTGGCAGGGCTTAGGCCAGCGTCTTACGCTGAGACCACCAGACCAAGCCCGCACCTGCGAGCAACATGGGCACACACAGCCACTGGCCCATAGACAAGCCCAGCGAGAGCAAGCCCAAGTGTGCATCCGGTTCGCGAAAATATTCGGCAATGAAACGTAACGATCCGTAGCCGATCAAAAAGGCTCCGGAAATCCAACCGGTAGGCCGCGGTTTTCGCGCCAACCACCACAAAACCACAAACAGCAGCAAACCCTCTAACAAAAATTGGTAAATCTGCGACGGGTGTCTCGGCAAGTCAGAGCCGCTTTGTGGAAAGACTATGGCCCAGGGCAAATCCGCCGAGGCTGCCCTGCCCCACAACTCGCCATTGATGAAATTGCCCACCCGACCGGCGGCTAAACCGGTGGGCACACACGGGGCGATGAAATCGGTGATTTCCAGCCAAGGGCGTTTGCGACGCCAAGACGCTATGGCCATGGCGCTGATGACACCGAGCATGCCACCGTGAAAGCTCATGCCGCCTTGCCAGATGTAGGCAATTTCCAGCGGGTGCGCAGCGTAATAACCGGGCTTATAAAACAGGCAATAACCCATGCGCCCGCCCAGCACCACACCAAGCACGCCGTAAGTCATCAAATCATCAATGTCTTGGTTTGACCAAATGCCTTGTTGAGCCAGGCTGGCATAAGGTTGGTGGCGTAAGCGCAGACGCGCAAGCAGCACAAACAGCAAAAATGCCAC
>CANHLD010000125.1 GCA_947461325.1 Comamonadaceae bacterium | reverse complement strand
CGATCCGATTTGTTTCATGCGTTTCTTACCTGCTTTTTGTTTCTCTAAGAGTTTGCGTTTGCGACTAATGTCACCGCCATAGCATTTTGCCAGCACGTTTTTACGCAACGCCTTGATGCTTTCGCGCGCGATGATGTTGGCGCCAATGGCGGCTTGAATCGCCACATCAAACATCTGGCGGCTGATAATCTCGCGCATTTTGGACACCACGGCACGACCGCGGTATTGCGACTGGCTGCGGTGCACGATGATGGACAAGGCGTCCACCCGTTCGCCGTTGAGCAAAATGTCCACCTTGACCACGTCCGAGGCGCGGTATTCTTTGAACTCATAGTCCATCGATGCATACCCACGGCTGACGCTTTTGAGTTTGTCGAAGAAATCGAGCACGATTTCGCCGAGAGGCATTTCATAGGTCAACATGACCTGTCGGCCGTGGTAAGCCATATTGAGTTGTACGCCCCGCTTTTGGTTGGCCAGCGTCATGACTGCGCCCACATAGTCCTGCGGCATGTACAAATGCACCGTGACGATAGGCTCGCGAATCTCTTCCATCTTGCTGGCCTCGGGCATCTTGGACGGGTTTTCAACCATGATGACTTCGCCATCGGCCTTGAGCACTTCATAGACTACGCTGGGCGCGGTGGTGATCAAGTCTTGGTCGAATTCACGCTCCAAGCGTTCCTGCACGATTTCCATATGTAACAAACCCAAGAAGCCGCAACGAAAGCCAAAGCCCAGCGCCTGCGACACCTCGGGCTCATAACGTAATGAAGAGTCGTTCAGCTTGAGTTTTTCCAAGGCGTCACGCAAGGCGTCGTACTGGCTGGATTCAGTGGGGTACAAACCCGCAAACACCTGCGGTTGGATTTCCTTGAAACCTGGCAACGCCTGCTCGGCGGGGCCTAGATTGTTGGGCAGTTTTTTCTCGAGGGTGATGGTGTCGCCCACCTTGGCAGCTTGCAATTCTTTGATGCCTGCAATGATGTAGCCCACCTCACCTGCCTCTAGCGAGTCGCGTGGTTCGTTGGCCGGTGTGAACACGCCCAAGTTGTCGGCGTTGTAGACCGTCTCGGTGGCCATCATTTTGAAGCGTTCGCCTTTGCCCAAGCGACCATCTACCACGCGTACCAGCATGACGACACCCACATAGGTATCGAACCAGCTGTCAACAATCATGGCGCGAAGCGGCGCGTTGGGGTTGCCTTTCGGGGCTGGGATTTTGGCGACCACGGCTTCCAAAATTTCTTCAACACCCATGCCAGTTTTGGCAGAACAAGGAATTGCGTCAGACGCATCAATGCCAATGACGTCCTCGATTTCAGATTTAGCGTTGTCAGGATCGGCAGACGCCAAATCCATTTTGTTGAGTACCGGCACCACCTCCACACCCAAGTCGAGTGCGGTGTAACAGTTGGCCACGGTTTGCGCTTCCACACCTTGGCTGGCATCCACCACCAGCAAAGCACCTTCACAAGCTGACAGCGAGCGACTGACCTCGTAGGAGAAGTCAACGTGTCCTGGTGTGTCGATCAAATTCAGGTTGTAAATTTGTCCATCTTTGGCTTTGTAGCGCAGCGCAGCGGTCTGTGCCTTGATGGTTATCCCACGCTCTTTCTCGATGTCCATCGAGTCCAGCACCTGAGCTTCCATCTCTCTGTCGCTCAAGCCTCCGCAACGCTGAATGATGCGGTCAGCCAGCGTGGATTTGCCGTGATCTATGTGCGCGATGATAGAAAAATTTCTGATGTGGTTCATCAATGCAAGCGGTTAAGTAATTGAATTTACAGAGGAGAAAGGCATAAAAAAGGGCGCGTCAGGTGATGACGCGCCCGGAACCAACAATCTATGGCAACTGCGATAGTTGGAAGTTCATTGTAGGCAGAAACCCGGGCATCAAACAGATTTGAGGGGCTTTCAAACACCCGTTGCAGGTCAACGACAGTCAAGTTATGCACAATTTATTCACATTTCGATAAAGGGTTTGGCAGGATAACTTGTGGGTGATCTGTGGATCGATATGTACAACTTCAAAATCATCCCGCATGATGGACTTTTGGCGGCGACATATGCCATCTTTCACAGTTTCTTACCCTTGCTTAGATTTAAAAATGGTGTTTTTACCGAAAAAGTTAGTTTGCACTTACATCAAAAATATTTTTTCAGCTCGTTGGAAGAACCCATCATTTTGGCAAAACAAGGGTTAACCCGCAGTTCTGTCTTGGCTTTATTTGGGTCGAATCACGGTGTATTGCGACCACTCGCCGCGACGCAGCAACACGCTCACCGATTTTGACTTGTCGAGCTTGGCCATGAGTTGGGCAAAGCTCTTGGTGTCAATGACTTCGATATTAGCGATCTGGGTGATGATGTCGCCCTCTCGAATACCGGCTTTGAGCGCAGGCTCAGCCACTGCATCTACTCTTACACCGGCGCGCATCTTTGATTCTTTCTTTTGTGCATCGCTCAAGTCACTGACGGTCAAACCCAGCAACTGCACCACAGCTGCAGACTCAGGTGGTTTCTCAGCGGCGGCCGGTTTGGCTGCAGCGACTTTCTCTGGCTCAAATTCACCCACAGTGATGGAGATGTCGCGTGTCGCACCTCGACGCAGAAAAGTCAGTTTGCTTTGAGTGCCGGGCTTGGTGTTGCCAACGGTTCGCGGCAAGTCAGAAGATTTTTCAATCGTCTTGCCATCAAACTTCAAAATAATGTCACCGGCTTCAATGCCAGCTTTCTCAGCGGGTGAACCGGCTTCTACGCTGCTGACAAATGCGCCTTGCGGCTTGCTCATGCCCAGCGACTCCGCCACATCCTTGCTGACTTCGCCAATACCTACTCCCAATCGGCCGCGTTGCACCCGTCCGTTAGCGCGCAATTGGTTGCTGACGTTGGCAGCCTCATCAATGGGAATAGCGAAAGAGATGCCCATGAAGCCACCAGAGCGAGAGTAGATTTGGCTGTTGATACCAACCACTTCACCGCGCATATTGATCAAGGGTCCGCCCGAATTGCCGGGGTTGATGGCGACATCTGTTTGAATGAATGGCAGGTAGTCGCCGGTGTCACGCCCTTTAGCGCTGACGATGCCCGCAGTCACGGTATTTTCCAAACCGAAAGGCGAGCCAATGGCCATCACCCACTCACCCACTTTGAGGCGGTTTGGGTCGCCAAGCTTGACCGGCGGCAAACCGCTGGCTTCAATTTTCACCACAGCCACATCGGTGCGCTTGTCGATGCCGATGATGCGCGCCACAAATTCACGCTTGTCCGTCAATGTCACGATGACTTGCTGGGCACCGTCGACCACATGCGCATTGGTCATGATGAACCCATCAGCGGTCAAAATAAAACCTGAGCCGACACCACGTGGTTGATCTTCAGGTTGGGGCTGTTGCGGACGGTTGGGGCGCTGCTGGCGCGGCGCGTTAGGGTTAGGAGGTGGCGGCATGCCGAAGAAACGGCGGAACAACTCCTGCATTTCCTCGTCTTGCGGATCGATGGGTTGGTTTTGTGCGGTGGGCTGGGCAGACGGTTTGTCAATCGTGCGGATATTCACCACCGAAGGACCCACTTGCTCGACCAAATCTGTGAAGTCAGGCAAGGTGCGGTTTTGCGCAGTTGCAGTAGCAGGCAAGCCGACAAACCCAGCGACGCTGACGCCAAAAGCCACAGCGCTTAGCAAGGATAAAACTTGTTGACGAACATTCAATATATGAAACATCTGTTCTTCTCCCTAAAGGTGTTCAAGCAGTTTTAACGTGTTTCAAGCCATTGAGGTGGAAGCGACCCAATTTCCCTTGAATCAGCCGCCTTTATCAGTAAGGCTCACACTCGCTTGAATACAAGCGTTCCGTTGGTACCACCGAAACCGAAATTGTTTTTTACAGCCACATCTATGCGCATGTCCCGCGCTTCGTTGGGGCAGTAGTCCAGATCACACTCGGGATCTGGGTTGTGCAAATTGATGGTCGGCGGCGCTTTTTGATCATGAACAGCCAACACGGTAAACACACTTTCAATGCCACCTGCACCGCCGAGCAAATGCCCAGTCATGGATTTGGTTGAGCTGACGACCATCTTGTGGGCGTGGTCACCGAATGCGGCCTTGATGGCATGCGTTTCGTTGATATCGCCCAATGGCGTGGAAGTACCGTGCGCGTTCAGATACTGGATTTGATCTGGGGACATGCCGGCATTTTTCAATGCGGCTTGCATGGAACGGCGCGGGCCGTCCATGTTGGGAGCGGTCATGTGCCCGGCATCTGCACTGCGGCCGTAGCCGGCGAGTTCGGCGTAAATGCGGGCGCCCCGTGCTTTGGCAAATTCATATTCTTCCAAAACCAGTACGCCTGCGCCTTCGCCCAATACGAAACCGTCGCGGTCTTTGTCCCAGGGGCGAGAAGCGGTTTTCGGATCGTCGTTGCGGGTGGACAAAGCGCGCATGGCGGCAAATCCGCCCAAACCCAGCGGTGAAATGGTGGCTTCGGAGCCGCCTGCCACCATGACATCAGCGTCACCATACTCGATGATGCGTCCGGCTTCGCCGATGCTGTGTAAGCCTGTGCTGCATGCGGTGGCGATAGCCAAATTGGGGCCTTTGAAGCCGCAACGCATGGAGACATGGCCGGAGATCATGTTGATGATGCTTGCTGGCACAAAGAAAGGCGAAATACGGCGCGGGCCGCGCGCCATGAGTTCGTCGCGCATATTTTCAATCAGCGGCAAACCACCGATACCGGAGCCGATCAAACAACCGATGCGAAAAGAGGTTTCTTCGTCGAGCGCGTCACCCGTAGGTAACCCCGCGTCAGCGACCGCCTGTAATCCGGCAGCCACGCCCAGGTGGATAAACCTGTCCATGGTGCGGGCGTCCTTGGAAGAGATGTACTCATCCAGGTTGAAGTTTTTCACCTCACCGGCGAAATGGCAGGCAAAAGCAGACGCATCAAAATGGGTGATGGCATCTATGCCTGACTGTCCAGCCAGGATTTGTTTCCAGGAAGCCTGAGCGGTGTTTCCCACAGGAGACACGCAGCCCAAGCCAGTCACGACAACGCGACGTCGACTCATGCGAAACCTCTGCTTTAAGCCTTTTTGTGGCTAAGGGCGTAATCGATGGCGTTTTGCACAGTGGTGATTTTTTCTGCGTCTTCATCGGGGATTTCGATGCCGAACTCATCCTCCAGCGCCATCACCAGTTCTACGGTGTCCAACGAGTCGGCACCCAAATCAGCCACAAAAGCTTTTTCAGATGTGACCTGGGACTCTTCCACGCCAAGTTGTTCGGCAATGATTTTTTTGACTCGTGCTTCAATATCGCTCATGTTTCCCTCAAAGGGTTGTGGTTGGTAGTCCGCGATTTTAGCCGCGCGGACGATACGGCTTGCTACTGGCTTATACCAAGGCCT
>CANHLD010000124.1 GCA_947461325.1 Comamonadaceae bacterium | reverse complement strand
GGAATCGCCGCAATGGCTTGCGCCAACAGATTGGCGTCACGGTCCAGCAAGTCCAAGTCTTGACCAAATATCTCAATCACAAACTCAGCCGCATACCCAGAGACCGTTTCTTCAATGCGTTCTGCCAAAAAAGTATTGATGGAAAAACTCACGCCGGGAAAAGGTGGTACGCCCGGTTTACCTTCGACGCTGGTGAGTTTGTGGCGTATTGATTCAAGTACTGATTTTTGTTCTCTGGCAGACAAGGGGCCAATCTCAACCTCTATCTCCGAGTAGTGCATGCCAAAAGTATCCGCGCCGTTTTGAGCTCGCCCTACCCATTGCGTGACTGACTTGACCTTCTCCACACTTTGAATGGCTTTGATGACTTTTTCGCCCAAGCGCAATGACTCTGCTTCAGACGTTCCCGGCAACGCCGTCATATGAACTATGTAATGGCCTTCGCGTAACTCAGGAACAAACTCGATGCGAAACAAAGGAATCGCAGCCATGCCCAACAAGACTGCAATCAAGGTGGAGAGAATCACTACCTGGGCTGAACCCTCAATATGTCTGAGAAGTTGTTCGTAAGCTTGCTTGAGCCAATGAACCAGTGGCGGGTCGTTCGTGCGAAAGGAGATGCCACGGTGAAGCATCAAATAGCACAACGCAGGCGTGACGGTGAGGGCTACCACCAGCGAAGCCAGCAAGGCATAGATATAGGTCAATGCCATTGGCTGAAACATGCGCCCGGCAACGCCAGACAAGAACAACATTGGCAAAAAGACCAGCACCACAATGAAGGTGGCAAAAATAACTGAGCTTCTGACTTCCAAAGAAGCGCTGAGTATCACCCGCCAATCGGTGCGTGGATTGCCGCGTTTGCGGTTTTCACGCAAGCGGCGAAAAATATTTTCCACGTCAATGATGGCGTCGTCCACCACTTCGCCCAACGCGATCACCAGTCCGCCAAGCACCATGATGTTCAAGGAGACGCCTTGGTGCACCAGCACAATCACCGAGGCCAAGAGTGACAAAGGAATGGCAATCGCTGAAATCAAAGCGGCTCGCGCATTGAACAAAAACAAAAAAAGCACAGCCACAACCAGCGCAGAGCCGATCAAAATATCGCGCTGAATATTGCCTATGGAAGTCTCAATGAAGCTAGCCGGTCTGAACAAATTTTTGTGAATCGTCAGACCTTCGCGCGCCAGCATGGGTTCCAGTTGAGCCAATCGCTCTTCAATTCGCAAGGTGGTTTCATATGTATTCGCACCTAACTGTCCTTGCACCATCAAAAACACGCCAGGCTTGCCGTTGACATTGGCTGCACTGATGGAGGGTGCGGTGCCCTCGGTGATGGTTGCGATGTCGCGCAAGCGCAATGCTTGACCGCTGCGCATCACCAGTTTGGCAAGTGCCAATTGCTCCACATTGTCGATTTGTCCATCGGCACTGACAATCACGCGCTGGTTACGGTCTTCGACAAACCCGCCGGGGCGAAGTCCGCTGGCACGGCGGGTGGCTTCAATCACATCATCGACGGTGACGCCATGCCGAATCAATGCGTCCGTATCAAATTGCACTTGCCATTGGCGAATTTTTCCACCGAACAGGTTCACATCGGCCACACCGGTCGCACCCAGCAAATGCGGTTTGACCGCGTATTGCGCGATGTCATACAAATCCATCAGATCCCGCTTGTCCGAGGTCAAGCCAATACCCAGCACCGAACTGGCGGAGGATGTCAAAGGTGTGATGTTGGGAACGGCCACGCCCAAGGGCAAGTGGTTGGCGAGCGTGGTCAATTTTTCGCTGACGAGTTGCCGGTTGCGGTACGCATCGCTGTCGTCGCCAAAAACCACCGTGACGATAGACAAGCCAGGTATGGACTGGCTGCGCATGTTGGCAACACCGACGGTGCCGAACATGGCCGATTCAATGTGCCGTGTCACCAGTGACTCAACCAGTTCGGCGGAGAAACCCGGCGCTTCAGTTTGAATCACCACCTGAGGCGGCGCAAACTCAGGAAACACATCCAATTTGGCAATACGTGTGGCGTAAGTGCCGTAGCCCAGCACCCCAAGTGCGAGCACCAGAACAACCGTCGGGTGACGTATCGAGAAACGAATGAGTTTGGTCAGCATGACGACTAGTCCTGGTTCTCGTTTTTAATTTGAAAACGGAACTCCTCGGACAGCAACAACTGAGCACCACTGGATACGATCAAATCATGGGTCTGTAATGCATCGGTAAAAAACCCCTCTCCCAGAGGACGGTCTACAGGCAGAGCGATGCGTTCAAATCGTTCAGCTTGGGTTTTGACATAGACCCAGTTTTTGCCTGCGAAACGGATCATTGCACTTGAGGGAACAAGCACGCCATTTTGGGATTTGCCCTGCTGTGACAACACTCTCACCCGGGTCCCGGCGCCTGCACCTGTATTCGGTGCGCTTAGTAACCAGTTCGATCCTTGCAAGCCCGGTTGAGATTGGGAAGTTCCTCCTATCCAAACAGCAGGCACACCCTGCGCGAGGCCTGAATTTGAAACATCTACGCGCCACAGCTGTTTTTCGGGACGCGAACCATAAGGCATGGCGAATTGAACAATCTCTACCTGATGACTGATGACACGTGCCACCAGACCGTCTTTGTCACCTAAGCGCTGAGCGAAAGTGTCGCCCCATTGCATGCGTACGCCGTCAATGGCAGAGCGAATCTCGGCTTGCAATGCAAGCTCGTGCTGCTCTTGTGTCGCGAGTGCGGCACGCGCGGCTTCCAGATCGCGTTGTGATGCATTTCGCCCTTCGTCATAAAGGCCTTGTGTGCGAGCCACATCATTGCGTCTTTGCAGCAATTGCGCCTGTGCTGCGGTGAGTTGTGCGGATAAACTTTGCAATCGCTGTCTGGCTTCCACCAGTGCCCGCATGTCTAACACCACGCCAGTGAAATTTTGTGTCGCCGAGTAGGTGGCTGCTTGAAGTGGTTCGACGCTGATGCCCGTTTGTTTTTGCGCTTCCTCATCGATCAATACTGTATTGGGCGGGGCCGGGGAATGATCGACGACAGTTGCTTTGTCGTCATCTTCATGGGCGTTTTGAAACTCGTCACGACCCATCCAAGCCAGAGCCCAAACCAAAAACAGTATGACCAGCGAAAGCAGCAGGATCAGTTTGTTTTTCCAGGATTTATCCAACATACATTTCCTAAGCCTTAAGGAGTTTGAACTGTCATGAGCGGAGACTGTATGGCCAATTCCAGCTCCCAAGCGGCACGCCAAAGCGCAGTACGGGCATCCCATACGGTGCGCTCGGCTTGTAAATACAAACTGCGCGCATCAATCACACTCAATGCGTCGACATTACCAGCATCAAATTGTGCGGTCGTGAGTTGCAATTGCACCTGTGCGGCTTGCAAGGATGCCTGAGCCACATTCAGCGGTTGGGCAAGCGCCAATGCATTCAAGCGCAAACGCTCGACTTCACTGATGATGTCTGATTGTTTGGCCAGCACCTGTGCACCTTGCGCACTTCTTTGTGCCTCTGCGGTTTCAATGGCTGCTTGGTTGCGATGCAGCAAAGCCGCGGGCAGAGAAAAGGTGAATTGCCAAACGGTGTCGCCTTGGCTCCACAGTAATCCCGGCCCAAGGTTGATGCTGGGGTATTGCTTGGCAACTTGCAATTTCAACTCTGCCTCGGCCAGGTTGTATTGCATTCGTTCGCGGGCAAACGTCAAATTGTTTTGCAATGCAAGCTGGCGTGCCGTGGTGGCATCCGCCATGACAGGTGTGTGCCAATCGGCGAAACGCAAACCGTTCAAGGATGCGTAGGGCACTGACAGCGCGGCGGCCAAGCTTGCTTGCGCAGTCACTTTGGCCGCATCTGCTTCTGCTGCTTCCCGTTTCGCGCCTTGCAGTCGTTGCGCAGTGAGCTGAACCTCAAGAGCACTGGCCACGCCATAGCGTTCGCGCACAGCCACACTTTGTTCACGCGCCAAGGCCAGTTCCAAGCCTTTGGCTGCTAAATGAACGCGTTCCAAAGCCATTTGTCTGTCTAACAAAGCTGCGCCAAGTGCAGTGTGCAAACGCCAAGCTGTTTCACCTGCAGACAAAGTGACGTCTTGAGTTTCGGTATGTGCAAATTCGGATAGCGCTGTTTTGACAGAGCCGTCCACCAGTTGCCATTGCAAACCTGCGCCGACGGCCCAAGGTGAAGTTTTGCCGTCGCTGCTTTGACTGTGGTGTTCCAGCGTGGTGCTGAGCTCTGGTGGGGAAGCCTTCAGGCCGGATTGAATCCGCTTGATCGCAGCCGCCACTTTGGCTCTGGCAGCACGCTGCTGCGGGTGAATGCTGAGCATGGCGGTCGTCAGTTTTTCTCGGCTCCAGACAATGTCGGGCCAACCCGTGGTGTCGTGTCCGTTGGCTGCAAGCGCTGTTTGAACGTTGTTGTCATCTAGACGGCGAGCGATATCGCTTTCAGCGGAAAGCGGCAAGTTCAAAGGAGCAGGCGTGTAGCTGCGCCAGGCACAGCCTGATACGGCGGCCAGCATTACCAAAAGGCATGAGCGTATGCAACGGCTTGGATTCATGACGGGCAAAACGTGTCTGTGTGCAGAGTATGGCGGCGGTTGAAACAGCTTGCATCATAAGGAAGTGGGCGCGGTGGGATGTAAGCGACACGTCGGGCGGGCCGACGCGAACGTTGCCGCTTGCGTCGGTGAGCGGCGACCGAGCCGACATGTCGCTCTCAGTCTGCAGTAAATCACTCAAGTTCCTGAAGCATCAAACAAATCAAAGCCAAAAAAACTACCCCGTCACATACCCCATTTGCATAGGCAACCACAACACGATCTGCGGAAACAAAGTCATGGCCACTAGCAGAGTCAGCAACATCACCAGAAACAGCCAGCCCTCGCGCACCATGGCCATGATGGGAATGCCAGTCAGCGCCTTGGTCACAAACAGCAGCATGCCAAACGGCGGGTGTATCAAGCCGATCATCATGTTCAACACCACCAGCACACCGAAATGCACTTTGTCTATGCCCAGCAGGCTGACAGCCGGTAACAGCATGGGCACAAACACCAGCAGCAGCACCGACACATCTAAAAAACAACCGAGCAGCAAAAACAAAGCGTTGACCATGAACAAGAACGCCACCGGTTGCAAATGCTGTTGCTCGACCCAAATCGCCAGCGCCTGAGGCACGCCCTCAGCGGTGAACGCATACTGCAACATGAACGAACCCGCCAGGATGATGGTGATGACCGCACTGGCGCGAGCCGACTCGATCACCACGTCCCAAAACGCTCGCCAACTCAACGCTTTGAAAACAAACGCAGACAACACCAGTGCGTGCAAGGCGGCGACCGCCGCGGCTTCGGTGGGCGTGAACACACCGGAGTAAATACCTCCGAGCAATACCAACGGCAACGACAACGGCGCAGC
>CANHLD010000123.1 GCA_947461325.1 Comamonadaceae bacterium | reverse complement strand
GACTCAATCAAATCACTGTACTTCTTCTCGACAAACTTACGCTTGAGTTTCATAGTGGGCGTGAGTTCATCATCTTCGGCCGTCAATTGGGTGTCAAGCAACCGGAACTGCTTGATCTGCTCGACGCGTGCAAATTTGGTGTTCACCTTGTCAATCTCAGTCTGTATCAATGACTGTACTTCAGCTGCGCGGGTGAGGCTGGCGTAATTGGAAAAAGGCACATCATGATCCTGGGCAAATTTCTCTACGTTATCCAAATCAATCATGATGATGACCGACAAATAAGCACGCTTGTCACCAATCACCACAGCGTCAGTGACATAGGGTGAAAACTTCAATTCGTTTTCCCATTCACTGGGCGTTATGTTTTTACCCCCGGCCGTGATGATGATGTCTTTCATGCGGTCGGTGATTTTGAAAAAACCACCAGTGTCGACACTGCCAACATCGCCGGTGTGCAACCAGCCATCAGCATCAACAGTTTCAGCCGTTTTCTCGGGCTGATTCAAATACCCCATGAACACATTCGGACCACGTATCAACAACTCTTGGGTTTGCGGATCAACTTTGACTTCGTTGTAATCGCAGGCCTTGCCAATCGATCCTGGAACGATATGGTCATAAGGCATGAATGTGGAAGCGCCGCCGGATTCGGTTTGCCCCCACACTTCCAACATAGGAATGCCCAAGGCCAAATACCAGCGCACCAAGTCAGGCGAAATAGGCGCAGCACCTGTGCCTAAGAACCTGGCGCGTTCAATACCCATCATGCGGCGCACATTGTTCAAAGCCATCAACCTTGCCACCTGAAAAGATAGCTTCAACCACAGCGGCACTGCCTGTCTTTTTAACACTCGCTCAGCCACGGCATAGCCAATCGACAGACTCAGCTTGTAGACGGTTTGCTGTATGGCTCCTGCTTCGGCAATCGCAATCGTCACCGCTGAATAAAACTTTTCCCAGACCCGTGGCACAGCGAAAAAAAGTGTGGGAGCAATTTCACGCACATTTTCAGGAACCGTGTCCGGGTTCTCTACAAAATTCAAAATGGAACCGCCGTAAATGCATGAGTACATGCCGCCGATGCGCTCAGCGATATGGCACAAAGGCAAAAACAACATGCGTTCATCATTTTCATCTTGTGCCAAATAACGGCTGTATCCACGCATGACATACACCATGCCTGCGTGACTGTGCATCGCACCCTTGGGCTTGCCGGTGGTGCCTGAGGTGTAAATCAAGATGGCCAGATCAGCGGGCTGTCGACTGACGCGGCGCTGTTCAAACTCATGCGAATGCAATCTGTCATAAGCAGCGCCTTGCTTGCGTAACTCCTCCAAGCTGATGACCATGGGGTCGGCAAAACGTGTCAGCCCTTCAGTGTCGATCACCACAATCCATTGCAGCAACGGCAACTGCTCGCGCACCGTCAACGCTTTGTCTAATTGCTCTTCATCCTCGACAAACAACACCGTGGTGCGGGAGTCTTCGCATAAATACTGAACCTGGGACACCGAGTCCGTCGGGTAAATGCCGTTGGATATGCCGCCTGCGGACAAAACCGCCATGTCAGCCAATACCCATTCCAAACGGGTATTGGACAAAATAGAAGCGCAGTCGCCCACGCCGAAACCTTTGGACACCAAACCCATGGTAAGTTCACGCACGGCTTGTCCTGTCTGCTGCCATGTCCAGCTTTGCCAAATGCCGAATTTTTTCTCGCGCATCATCAAACGAGAAGAACGCGCAGCCACCCCATTCCAAAAAACATCCGTGATGGTTTCACCCGGCATCAAGATGTCTGATGATCCTTTGAGCCTGGCGCTATCCCATAAAACACTCATGTGTTATCTCCAGGTTTTCTTCTTTTTCCAGCGCCGCTCATCACGGGCACCGGCCTCTTTGAGGCCTAAGTAAAACTCTTTGATGTCATCCTTTTGCAGCAAACGTGCACAGGTGTCTTCCATCACTATGCGGCCTGACTCTAAGACAAAACCATAATCAGCCACATTCAATGCCATGTTGGCGTTTTGCTCGACCAGCAAAATCGTGGTGCCGCGTTCGCGGTTGATGCGCAGCACGATTTCAAAAATCTCCTGCGTTAATTTGGGCGACAAACCCAGTGAGGGTTCGTCCAACAAAATCATTTCGGGGTTACTCAGCAAGGCACGCGCAATGGCCAGCATTTGCTGTTGGCCGCCAGACAGTAAACCGGCAGGTTGCGCAGCACGTTCACGCAATATCGGGAAATAACCAAAAGCGGTTTCAATGTCGCGTGCAACACCGTCTTTGTCACTGCGGACATAAGCACCCATCAATAAATTGTCACGCACTGACAGCAACGGGAACACCTCGCGGCCCTCAGGCACATGCACCAGACCGCGTTGCACGATATGTGCAGGGTCCATGGCGGTGATGTTGTCGCCTTTGAATTGCACCGTTCCCTTGCGCGGGTCAATGATGCCGGAAATGGTTTTAAGCACCGTGGTTTTGCCCGCACCGTTAGAGCCCAACACGGCTGCAATCTGACCATGCCGCACAGTCAAGCTTACGCCGCGAATAGCGCGCACCGGACCGTAGGCGCTCTCAACATTATTGAGTTGAAGGAGGATATTGCTCATGTGGCCTCCTCCGACGTGCGTTTGAAAGCGGCGGCATCAAATGTGCCACCCAGATACGCCTCAATCACTGACGGATCAGATTGCACTTCGGAAGGTAAACCCACGGCCAGCACCTCGCCCTGGTTCATGGCCAATACGCGGTCGCTGACTTTGGAGACCAGACTCATGTCATGTTCGACCATCAACACAGTGATGCCCAAGTCTTTCTGAATGTCTTGTATCCAAAAAGCCATGTCCGCGGTTTCTTCGACGTTCAACCCGGAGGACGGTTCGTCGAGTAACAACAACTTAGGCTCGGTACACAAGGCACGTGCCAGTTCCACCACTTTGCGAATGCCATAGGGTAAGCCAGCCACCATGGTGTCGCGGTACTTTTGCAAATCCAGAAAATCGATGATCTCTTCCACCTTGCGTCGGGTTGCTATTTCTTCGCGTCTGACTTGGGGCGTGAACAACATGTGCTGCCAAAAACCTGTGCGCTTGTGCACATGTCGGCCAATCAGCAAATTGTGAAGCACCGAAGCGTGTTCAAACAATTCGATGTTTTGAAACGTGCGGGCAATGCCGGCGGCAGCGACTGCATGAGCAGGCATATCGCTCAAGCGTTGACCTTGGTAATCGAGGTGACCCGAGGTGGGCGTGTAAATACGGCTGATCAAATTGAATACCGTGGTCTTGCCCGCACCATTGGGACCGATCAAAGTAAACACCTCACCTTGGCGCACTTCAAAACTGACTTGGTTGACAGCGAGCACACCGCCGAAGCGAACCGTCAAGTCGTGTGCGCTGAGAAGAATATCGCTCATTTGAGTCGGTCCGATTTCTGGAAACTTTTCTGTCGCTTGAACATGCCCTTGCGGTAAAACGGAAACAATTCAAACCAAGTGCGTATCTTGAGCCAGCGACCATACAAGCCCATGGGTTCAAACATGACAAACGCAATCAGTACCAGACCGTAAACCACCGCTTGCAAACCCGGCGCTTGGCCGATGACTGGCGGTAAATAATCTTTGCCCAGTGTGATGAACTGCGGCATGGTGATTAAAAAGATGGCACCTAAAAATGCGCCATGCACCGAACCTAACCCGCCGATGACCACCATCAATAACAAATCTATGGATTGCAAAATACCGAATTGATCAGGGCTGATGAATTGCATTTTGTGCGCATACAAAGAGCCGCCGATACCAGCCAATGCAGCAGACAACATGAAGGACATGGTTTTGTAATAAGCCAGATGAATGCCCATGCTTTGCGCCGAAATTTCAGAGTCTCGAATCGCCACAAAGGCGCGCCCAGTTGAACTGCGCAACAGGTTGAGTACCGCCAGGGTACACAGCACAGTAACCACCAGACACACCGCATAAAACTTATCTCCGGTGTCTGCCTTCCAACTGCCTATGACCAAGGTTTTGACATGCATGCCTGCATTGCCACCTGTCAAACTTTCCCAGCGGGCCAGCACTTCTTCCACAATAAAACCAAAAGACAAGGTGGCAATACCGAGAAAAATACCCTTGACTCTCAAGGCGGGTAAACCGACCACGGCACCCACCAACGCGGAAAGACCAGCACTGACCGCCAAAGTCAAAGGAAAAGGCATGCCATGGGCAGACAACACGGCAGCCACATACGCACCCACACCCATGAAAGCAGCGTTACCGATGGAGAATAAACCGGTGAACCCAGCCAGCACCATCAAGCCCAAACCCATGATGCTGTAAATCATGACAAAGGTCAGTTGTGCCAGCCAATATTCCTGCAGCATCCAAGGTGCTGAGACCAATGCAAACATCAGCAATGCATACCAAAACACATGGCCGCCGTGTTTAGCCAAATTGATGTCTTGGTTGTAGGAGGTTTTGAAAATAAAGCGCATGGCTCAGACCTTTTTGCGCAAGTTGTCGCCGAACAAACCGTTGGGCTTGAATACCAGCATCAGCAACACCACCACATAGGCGGCCACATCCTTGAAACCCTCGGGCAGCCAAAACCCGGACAAAGACTCAACCACGCCGATGATGATGCCGCCCACAATCGCGCCCGGCAAACTGCCGAAACCACCAACGACAGCCGCAGGAAATGCTTTCAAACCGATGAAGCCCATATTGGCGTGGACAAAAGTGATCGGGGCCAACAGCAAACCCGCAATGGTTGCCACCGCAGCGGCCAAAGCCCAGACCAAGCCATTGAGTCGTTTGACCGGTATACCCATGTAATAAGCAGCGAGTTGGTTTTGCGATGTCGCTTGCATGGCAATGCCAATACGCGAATACTTGAACATGACAAAAAGCAAACCGCATAAGACCGCCGTGGTGGCCATCACCACCAGTTGTGTGGCCCCCAGCACCAATTCACCCAACTGAAAATTGATGTCTGCATAAGGCACGGCCAGACTGTGGGTTTCAGTGCCTATGTCCGGAATCATGGTGATCAGTCCACGTGCAACATAACCGACACCGATGGTCAACATGACAATTGCAAAAGCGGGTTCGCCCAACACTGGGTTGATCACCGTTCTTTCAATCAACCATCCGATGCATGCCATGACCAACATGGAAACAACTACAGCCACAGCAAAAGGCCACCCGAGGTACGAGACGCAAGCCAAGCCGCAGAAGGCACCCAGCATCATCAATTCGCCTTGGGCAAAAGTGACCGTTTCGGTGGCTTTATAGATAAGCACAAAGCCGAGCGCGATTAACCCGTAAATACAGCCTTGGGCCACGCCGCTCAAAATGACTTGCAGTGCTTGCATAGGAAATAGTTCTTTGCTCCATATTGAAACAGCTAAGACATTGTGAGGCATGCCAT
>CANHLD010000122.1 GCA_947461325.1 Comamonadaceae bacterium | reverse complement strand
GGCGAGTGCATGGCGTTTCAATGACTCGAGGCAATGCGCGAGTTCAGTGGCGGTGGACTTCAAAAATTTGCGCCGCGCCGGTGTGCTGAAAAACAATTCTTTGACTTCCACCGTCGTGCCTTGGCTTCTGGCCACCGGGCGCAATTCGCCGCTGCGTGCATCAAGTTGCATGGCGTGGTCTTGTTCGGCGGTGCGTGACATGAGGCTGAGTTCAGAGACAGCGGCTATAGCGGCCAAGGCTTCACCGCGAAAACCCATGGTGGCGACAGACTCCAGATCATGCAGACTGGCGATCTTGCTGGTGGCATGGCGCTTGAGTGCCAGTGGCATGTCTGAAGGCAGCAAACCCATGCCGTCATCTTCTACGCTGATCAAGCGCACACCGCCTTCGACCAAGCGGACCACCACGTTAGTGGCACCGGCGTCCAACGCGTTGTCCACCAGTTCGCGCACCACAGAGGCCGGACGTTCAACCACCTCGCCAGCGGCAATCTGGCTGATGAGTTCGTCGGGGAGTTCGCGTATGCGGTTTGAAGGGGAAGAGGAGGAATTCACTGCTCAATTCTAGGTGACGTTGCGATAACACAAAGCACCAAGGTGGTGACGCGCCAGTTCTTTCGCTGGTGCTGATTTATTCATCTGAGGTGTGCATAATGCCAAGCATGGAAATATTACTCAGCTTGCTTGATTTCATTCTTCACATCGACAAACACTTGGCACTGCTGGTGCAAGAACACGGTGTCTGGATTTACCTGATTCTTTTTGCCATTGTGTTCATTGAAACCGGTGTCGTGCTCATGCCCTTTTTGCCGGGTGACTCGCTGTTGTTTGTGGTCGGGGCCATGGGCGGCGCAGGTTTGTTGAATCTGCCATTGGCTTTGGGCTTGATGCTGATCGCAGCCATTGCCGGGGACCAATGCAATTACTTAATCGGTCGGTATTTCGGCGAACGATTGTTAGCCAGTCAAACACGCTGGTTCAACCGCCGTGCGTATGACCAAGCGCATGCTTTCTACGAAAAACACGGCGGTGTCACCATCATTGCCGCGCGCTTTTTTCCTTTCATTCGCACCTTCGCGCCTTTTGTGGCCGGTGTGGCTCACATGCACAGACTGCGCTTCACATTGTTTAACGTGAGCGGTGCGGTGTTGTGGGTTGTAGGCGTCGGCTTGATAGGTTATGTCTTTGGCAACATTCCCTGGGTGCAACAGCATTTTGAAAAATTCATTTGGGCTTTGATCATATTGCCCGGCTTGTTGTCCCTATGGGCCGCATTCAAAAGCCGTCAAAAACCGCATTCATAAGACTCAGGTTGAGCGGTTTCGCGGCATGGGCGGGTTGCGCAAAAAATAATTTTCTATGCCTTTCATCAAGGCGTCAGCCAGCTTGTTTTGGTATTGCTCACTCAATAACAAACTTTCTTCTTCGGGGTTACTGATGAAAGCAGTTTCCACCAGCAAGCTCGGAATATCCGGCGCTTTCAATACCGCAAACCCGGCTTGCTCCACCTGAGGTTTATGCAACTTGCCAACTCTGCGGATTTGACCTAGCAATTCATTACCTAATTTCAAACTGTCGTTGATTTGCGCTGTTGTGCTCATGTCCAGCAAGGCGCGTTGCACATGCTGATCTTGTACTTTGATGTTCAGCCCGCCAATTGCATCTGCACCATTTTCTTTGTTGGCCATCCAACGTGCGGCGGCGCTGGAGGCTGCTCCTTGACTCAGTGCGAACACGCTCGCACCACTTGCCTTGGGTGTGAAAAATGCGTCTGCATGCAAACTGATGAACAAATCGGCTTGCACTTGCTGGGCTTTTTGCACACGCACATGCAGGGGCAAGAAAAAATCCGCGTCCCGGGTCATGAATGCGCGCAACGGCAAATCGCCACGCCGCGTCTTCAACACTGTGGCATTGATACGCTCGCGCAATCGGTTGGCTATTTGCAAAACCACATCTTTTTCGCGTGTGCCGTTGGGACCAATGGCGCCTGGGTCTTCACCGCCGTGGCCAGGGTCGAGTGCCACCACCGCAAAGCGTTCGACCTTGTTTTCAGGTTCAAGCTTTTGAATGGTTGGCTTACTCGGCACTGGAGAAGGAGGCGTCACTGGGGCTTTCGCCTGAGGTGCTTGGGGTGGGGTGACCACTGGTGGTGCGGGCACAGGTTCAGGCGCTGCAGGTTTGGCTGCGGGCGGTGGTGCCGCAGACGGGGCGGCCGTTGATTGACTGGCTATCAGTTCTCCCAGCGGGTCTTTGTGGGGCGCAAATTTGTTTTCGTCTCTCAATTTTTCTGCGATCAATGCTTCCAATGGGTCGAATTCTTTGAGCGGGTACAAGTCCAACACCAGACGATGTTGAAACTGAGCCTGACCGGATTGAACCGGCTCTAAGCTAAAAACCTGCGGCTTGACGGGCTGGCGCAGATCCAGCACCAATCTCACCATGGTCGGTGTGAATTGGCCTACACGCACACCGGTGATGAACGGGTCATCGCTGCGAACTTTGCCCACCAACTCGCGCAATGCTGCGTTCAATTCAATGCCTTCAATGTCTACAGCCAATCGCGGTGGCTGAGAAACAAATGTATTTTTCGTCACCAGGGCTGTGTCAGATTCAATCGTGACGCGCGTGTAGTCATTGGCCGGCCAAACCCTGACTGCCACAATCGTGGCACCTCTGGCTAACTGAGAGCCGCCCAGCAGCAATACCAGCGAACCGGTTTGCAGCAGTTGGCGTCTGTGCATATTCATTGTTGGCACATCCATGGCTTGGGGGCTGTGTTGAATGTCATGCCAGCCATTGTCGTCCGGTATCGCTATGCGCAGTCAGTTGCACTGTGCGGCTGTCGTCAACATTGACTTGAATCTCCATGTCCATATCGCCGGGCGGTAAAAAGCCTTCGGCTTTGTCCGGCCATTCACAGATTTTCAAACCTAGGCCTGCAAATATGTCTCTGAATCCTGCATCTTCCCATTCCTGCGGATCTTTGAAGCGGTAAAAATCAAAATGCCACACTGGTAATGGCTGACCTTCACGCATGATTTCATATGACTCGACAATCGCATAGGTGGGACTCTTGATGCGCCCAGTCACACCGAGCGCTTGCAACAGATAACGCGTGAATGTGGTTTTGCCGCTGCCTAAATTGCCGTGCAGATAAAGAACAGCGTTTTGCAAACCCGCACGTGCCGACAGGCTGACAGCGAAGGTTTGACAAGCTTGCTCATCCGGCCAGTGCAGGGTTTTTACAATCGGTGTTTGGTTCAAAGGATTGATGTGTCCATTCAACAGCAGGGGTTACCAGAGCAGTTACAGCTTTGGGGGCGGCAACTGGGATTCTCCCAAATTGGCGTGGCCCCTGTGGATTTGTCCTCGGCCGAGCCCGGATTGCTGGCTTGGCTGGCAGAAGGCCACCACGGCAACATGGACTATATGCATCGGCACGGCCTGATGCGCGCGCGGCCAAGCGAGTTGGTGCCGGGCACCTTGAGTGTCATCACGGCGCGTATGGATTATTTGCCAAGGCGCTCGATAGGTGACGCACTAATTGCCCCCGGCAACGATGTCGAAGCTGAATCTGATGCGTTCATAAATGATATGTCTGCATTGCTGGCGCATGAATCGCAGCGTTTGCATCAACCTGGGCAAGCAATCATTTCTGTGTACGCCAGAGGTCGTGACTACCACAAGGTCATGCGCCAACGCTTACAACAACTGGCGCTCCAACTGCAAGAAGCGGTGGGCCCTGTGGGGCACCGTGTATTCACAGATTCTGCACCCGTGCTCGAAGCCGAGTTGGCGGTGAAAAGCGGGCTGGGCTGGCGCGGCAAACACACGCTGGTGTTGCAACGTGACGCGGGATCGTTTTTCTTTTTGGGCGAAATATTTATTGACATGGCGCTCACGCCGAGTGAGCCCGTCAGTGACCACTGCGGCAGTTGCAGCGCCTGTATCACCGCCTGCCCGACACAGGCCATCGTCGCGCCTTACAAACTGGATGCTCGGCGCTGTATTTCCTACTTGACGATCGAGCACGATGGACCGATTCCGATTGAGCTCAGACCTTTGATGGGCAACCGCATTTATGGCTGCGACGACTGTCAACTGGTCTGCCCGTGGAATAAGTTCGCGCAACGCAGTGCCTTGCCTGATTTTGACGAACGCCACGGACTCGGCGCGGCGCAATTGGTGCATTTGATGCAATGGGATGAAGCCACTTTTTTGCGCCTGACCGAGGGCAGCGCGATCCGCCGTATCGGGCATGTACGCTGGCTTAGAAATGTGGCCATTGCCATCGGTAACGCATTGCGCGCTACGCCCACACTGCCGCTGGCAGAGCAACAAAACTTGCGACAGGCGGCGAAGGTCTGGGCTGAGCATCCCGACAGTGTGGTCAGTGAAAGCGTGGCCTGGGCGCTAGAAGTTTGAAACACTTCTGCTTATTTTTTTTCGAGGTTGTTTTAAGCCTGCAAGCATTGATGTTGACCTAGGTCAACATCTTTGGAGGCATTCAGTCCTAATCTTCAGGCCATGAGCTCAAATTACGCCTTACTCGACGATCCGGCCGGTTGGACGGCGTTCAGTACGCCGTCGCCTGAAAACACATCTTCAGACATGCAACACGGCTTATGGCAATCACAAGTGGTGGTTGAGGGCATGCATTGCGGGTCCTGCGCATTGAATGTGGAAAAAGCTTTGCGATCCGTGCCGGGTGTGAAACAAGCGACGGTCAACGGCGCCACGCACCGTGCCGAGGTGGTCTGGTCTGCCGATCAAGTCAAACCTTCGCAATGGCTGAATGCTTTGCACAATGCCGGTTACGAAGCCGTACCCGCCAACGACCATGTGGCGCGCAGCGAAGGCAAACTCGAAGTTCGCAGGCAACTCTGGCGTTGGGCGGTGGCGGGTTTTTGCATGATGCAAGTCATGATGTATGCCTTGCCGCCTTATTTCTCGACCGACATCACGGCGGAGATGTTGTCGCTGTTGCGTTGGGCGGCTTGGGTGTTGACATTGCCGGTCATGTTTTTCTCTGCGGATGTGTTCACCGCTGCCGCATGGCGCGATTTAAAGCGTGGTGACATCAGCATGGACCTGCCCGTGGCTATCGGCATCTGGGTGAGTTTTCTGGTCAGCAGTGCAGCCATGTTCAGCCCGGATGGATTTTTCGGCAACGAGGTGTATTTCGATTCGATCACCATGTTCGTGTTTTTCCTGCTGACGGGGCGTTGGTTGGAAGCGCGTTTGCGCGAGCGCACCGCTGGTTCACTGGAAGCTTTGATCAATCGCTTGCCGCAATCGGTACATCGCCAGCGTGCTGACGGTGAGTTCGATGACGTGGGCTTAGCCATGGTCAAGCCAGGCGATGTATTGCAGGTGCGCCCCGGTGAAGTCTTTGCGGCTGACGGCATATTGCTGAGCGGGCACACTTGGGTGGAAGAGGCTTTGCTCAGCGGCGAGTCAGAGCCGT
>CANHLD010000121.1 GCA_947461325.1 Comamonadaceae bacterium | reverse complement strand
GAAGTGCGCCGCCAGCTACACCTGCCGGTGCTCACCGATGTGCATGACGAATCGCAAGTAGCTACAGTCGCCAGCGTGGTCGATGTGTTGCAAACACCGGCGTTTTTGTGTCGGCAAACCGATTTCATACGTGCTGTAGCGCAATCGGGCAAGCCGGTGAACATCAAAAAAGGCCAGTTCTTAGCGCCTTGGGACATGACCCATGTCATCGACAAAGCCCGTGCTGCCGCGCGTGAAAAAGGTTTGCTTGAAGACAACTTTTTGGCGTGTGAGCGCGGTGTCAGCTTTGGCTACAACAATTTGGTGGCCGACATGAGCAGTCTGGCCGAGATGCGCAAAACCGGCGCGCCCGTGGTGTTTGATGTGACGCATTCAGTGCAAAAACCGGGCGGACAAGGCACGAGCAGTGGCGGCGCTCGCGACATGGTGCCGGTGCTGGCCCGCGCTGGCGTGGCTGCAGGCGTGGCAGGCTTGTTCATGGAAACCCACCCCAAGCCAAATGAAGCCTGGTCAGACGGCCCGAACGCCGTGCCCTTGGGCAAGATGAAGAATTTGTTAGAGACTTTGGTCGAGTTAGATGCAGTGACCAAAAAACACCCTTTGCTGGAAAACGATTTTTCAGCCTGAATGAATGTGTCTTGCAAGCTGCAGCGGTTTGCGTTTTTTCTAGAAGAGAGTCAGAACATGAGTGCTATTGTCGATATCGTCGGACGTGAAATTCTGGACAGCCGGGGCAACCCGACCGTTGAATGCGATGTGTTGCTGGAAAGCGGCGTCATGGGTCGCGCGGCCGTGCCATCGGGTGCATCCACCGGCAGCCGCGAAGCCATTGAATTGCGCGACGGCGACCCGAACCGCTACGGTGGAAAAGGTGTGCTGACCGCGGTGGAAAACATCAACCACGACATCACACAAGCGGTGATCGGCTTGGACGCTTCAGAGCAAGCGTTTTTAGACCACACGATGATCGAATTAGACCGCACCGACAACAAAGCGCGCATCGGTGCCAATGCCATTTTGGCGGTCTCCATGGCCGTGGCACGCGCCGCTGCCGAAGAAGCCGGTTTGCCCTTGTACCGCTATTTCGGCGGCATGGGCCGCATGCAAATGCCGGTGCCCATGATGAACGTGATCAACGGCGGCGCCCACGCCAACAACAACCTCGACTTGCAAGAGTTGATGATCATCCCGGTCGGCGCACCTACGTTTCGCGAAGCCGTCCGTTACGGCGCCGAGGTGTTTCATGCCTTGAAAAAAATCATGAGCGACAAAGGCATGAGCATTGCTGTCGGTGACGAAGGCGGTTTTGCGCCGAATGTGCCCGGTCACGAAGCCGCGATTCAAATGATTTTGGATGCGATTGACAAAGCCGGTTTCACCGCCGGTGAGCAAATCATGCTGGGTTTGGATTGCGCAGCCAGCGAGTTTTACCGCGACGGCAAATACCATCTCAAAGGCGAAGGTTTGGAACTCGATGCAGCGCAGTGGACCGACATGCTCTCGACCTGGGCTGATAAATACCCCATCATCAGCATTGAAGACGGCATGGCCGAAGGCGATTGGGACGGCTGGAAACACCTGACCGAGCGCATGGGCAAGAAAGTGCAATTGGTTGGCGACGATTTGTTCGTCACCAACACCAAAATTTTGCAAGAAGGCATAGACAAAGGCGTGGCCAATTCCATTCTGATCAAAATCAACCAAATCGGCACGCTGACCGAGACTTTTGATGCGATTGAAATGGCCAAACGCGCCGGTTACACCTCGGTCATCAGCCACCGCTCAGGTGAGACGGAAGACACCACCATCGCCGATATCGCGGTGGGCACCAACGCCGGTCAAATCAAGACCGGCTCCCTCAGCCGTTCGGACCGTCTTGCTAAATACAATCAACTTTTGCGTATTGAGGAAGATCTGGGTACCATAGCGACCTATCCGGGCCGCGCCGCTTTCTACAATCTGCGCGGTTGACCCACACAAAAAGTTGTACCTATGCGTCGTCCCCTTCCGCTGATTTTGCTGAGCCTGCTGCTGATGTTGCAACTGCAATTGTGGTTCGGGCGCGGCAGCATCCCGGATGTATGGCGACTGCGTCAGCAATACCAAAACCAATTGCAATCCAACGACAGATCGCAAAGTGACATCGAACGTTTGCGCGCCGAATTGCGCGATTTACGCGATGGTCTGGAAATGGTGGAAGAACGAGCCCGCGCTGAAATCGGCATGGTCAAGCCCAACGAGATATTTGTACAACTGGCCAAACCCGCCAAGTGAATGCCTTCTTGCAGCGAACCGTGGTGTTGACCGGGGGCAGTGTGAGAGCTCGCCAATCGCTGGCCGCCAAATTGCAAGAAACCTTGCTGGGTCAATCTTTGGCTTTTGATTTTTTCTGTCCTGCGACGCCTCAGGATCTGGCGGATACACCGGCCAACGGCAGACATTTGTTATGGCATAACCCTGACGACACGACAACACGCTTGATTCAAAACGCATGGCGTGATCAATTGCACGAGTTGCAAAGAAATTACCAAAGCCTGCACGCCGATAACGACAAGGTGATTGAACAAGCGGTTTATGCCCTGATCAATGGACAAGTAAAGGCCATGAAACGGCCCGAGATTGAAGGGCGCTGGCAGGGCTTGTGCGAATGCTGCGCAGACCCTACTTGCGAGCAAAAACTGTTTGGTCGTTTATTGCAAGGCTGAACTAGCGGGTGGTAAGGGCGGTTGCCCTTGTACGAACAACTGCGCTGCATCGATCGCGTCGTAGCGGTATTGCTGGCCGCAAAAATCACAGCCCACTTCAATCAATTCACGCTCGGACAATATGCTTTCCGCCTCTTCACGACCCAAACTTCGGATCATGTTGCTGACTCGCTCGCGGTTGCATGAGCACACAAAGCGCGGTGAATCATGCCCCGGTTCAGGGACGAAATGCCTGACTTGCTCTTGCCAGAACAAACGGTGCAACACTTTTTCCGGGGTGAGTTGCAAGAGCTCCTCTGAAGTCAGACTATTGGCCAAAATGGCGATACGGTTGTAGTCTTCGCTTTGGCCGATGGCGTCTTCCTCGGCCATGGTTTTGCTGCCACCAAGATTGGCGATGCCGCCCATGGGCAGTCGTTGAATCAGCAAACCGGCGGCCACTTTGTCGTTCGCAGCTAGCACCAGCGTGGTGTCCAGCTGTTCGCTTTGCAGCATGTAGTGCGCCAGCACGTCGCTGAATTTCTTCAAAGGTTGTTTGTGGTCGTCATACAGGGACACCACGCCTTGGTAAGGCTGCTGACCCGCACGCCTGCCTACAGGGTCTAAGGTAATAGCACAGCGACCCAGGTTGTTCTGGTTGGTCATGTCTTCAAACGGCATGCCGTCTGTCACCTCGCCTATGGTTTTGGCGGTCGAGCGCAAACGCAAATCAGACTGAACCTCAACAACCGCAAGCTTGAGCGGGCCTTCGCCATGCAATTGCAATATCAAAGCACCATCGAATTTGATATTGGCCTGCATCAACACCGCAGCTGCTGTCATCTCGCCCAACAAATGTCTGACGGCCTCAGGGTAAGGTCCGGTCTCGCCGTTATCGGCGCGGCGTTTCAAGATATCTTGCCAACTGTCGGTCAAGCGCACCAGAAGGCCGCGCACAGGCAGGCCTTCGAACATGAATTTGTGCAACTCACTCATGCGATTTTTTTCAATCCGTTTTTGAAACGCAGAGAGTTCTGCATGTAATGTTTGGCACTCATGCGCAAACCTTCGATTTGCTCGGGGGTGAGTTCTCTCACCACTTTGGCCGGGGTACCCATGATCAGGCTGCCGTCGGGAAATTCTTTACCCTCAGTGACCACCGAACCGGCACCCACCACACAGTTTTTTCCGATGCGAGCACCGTTGAGCACCACGGCGGCAATGCCTATCAGGCTTTCATCGCCAATCGTGCAGCCGTGCAACATCACCTGATGTCCGACTGTCACATGTTTGCCGACCACCACCGGCAAACCGTTATCCGCATGAATCACAGCCAAGTCTTGGATGTTGCTGCCCTCGCCGATGGTGATGGTTTCGGTGTCGCCGCGGATGACGGCGTTGAACCAGACGCTGGTGTTGGCATGCAAACTGACCGCGCCCATGACCTGCGCGCTGTCGGCTATCCAGGTGCTTTCGTGAACATCGGGGGTGTGATCGTCGAGTTGGTAAATGGCCATGAGTATCTTCCTGTGTGTTCCTACAATTGTAGGGATGGAATTACGAAGCGCCACCCTCAAGGTCTTGTGCGATGCCGACCCGCACACCCAAGTGCAGGCGGTGCATGCGCTTTGGCATCAGCACGAACGCTTGACGCTGAATACGCAGGCCGTGTTGCAAGTACCCGATGTGCCACTGCCCGGCCGCCCCGCCAGACCTGAGCTCAAACCGCCGCAGCATGTGCCTTCGCGCTCGGTGCATACACCACAAGGTTTGGCGGGGTTGGTGCACTCGATTTGCCATATTGAATACAACGCCATTCACCTAGCGCTGGACGCGATCTGGCGCTTTGCCGGTTTGCCCGAGGCGTATTACCGCGACTGGTTAAAAGTGGCGTATGAAGAATCGACGCACTTTGAATTGCTGTGCGGCTTGCTGCGTGACATGGGTCACAGCTACGGCGATTTCGCGGCGCACGACGGTTTGTGGCAAATGTGCGAGAAAACCGCTGACGACGTGATTGCCCGCATGGCGCTGGTGCCGCGCACTTTGGAAGCACGCGGCTTGGACGCCACACCTTTGATACAAGCCAAATTGCACCTAAGCGATTCACCGCATGCGCTTGCTTTACAACCCATATTGGACATTATTTTGAGCGATGAAATAGGTCATGTGGCGATTGGCAACCACTGGTTCCGCTGGCTTTGTGATCAACATGGGCTCGACCCGTTGGCGCATTACCCGCTGCTGGTGCAACGCCACGCCGCACCGCGACTGAAACCGCCTTTCAATAACGAAGCGCGTTTGCAAGCTGGGTTCACGCAGGAAGAAATCGATTGGTTGTTGTCCCAGCGTTTGGTGTGATGCAAGCGAAATCAAGGAAAGCTGAATGGAATTAACCTCTGGGATGATGCTGCGCATGCAACTGCTTTAACCGTTCTCTCGCCACATGGGTGTAAATCGTGGTGGTGGATATATCCGCGTGACCGAGCAGCATTTGCACCGCACGCAAATCCGCGCCGTGATTCAACAGATGTGTGGCAAACGCATGCCGTAAAGTGTGCGGCGACAACGGCACATGGATATCCGCCAACAACGCGTATTTTTTGATCAGCATCCAAAACATGACGCGACTCATGGCTACACCGCGCTGCGTGACAAACACCGCCGGGCTGTTTTTGTGAGCCAGCAATTCACTGCGCGCCGAGTCCAGATAACGCTGCATCCAATCGCCTGCTTCTTCGCCGAAAGGCACCAAGCGTTCTTTATCGCCTTTGCCTGTGATGCGCAGCACGCCTTCGCGCATGTTCAAGGACAACACGGGCAGGTTCACCAATTCGCTGACGCGCAAACCGCTGGCGTAAAGCAACTCCAGCATGGCGCGGTCGCGCAAGCCCAAAGCG
>CANHLD010000120.1 GCA_947461325.1 Comamonadaceae bacterium | reverse complement strand
TCTTTGGAATGATTGCAGCGTTAGCACACCTGCTGGCGTACATTTATTCCCCTTGGCTGAAATAAAAGGAGCACCACATGATCTACGGAAAAATCTGGACAGTGGTCAAACCTTCTGTCGGCATTCCTATCTTCCTCGCCGCAGTTGCCATCGGATCCTTTTCGGTGCACCTGGCACTGACCCTGAACACCACATGGGTCAAGAAGTTTTTGAATGGAAGTGCAGCAAGCGCCGCAGTCGTACAGACTGTGAAAACGCCTACTGCCTGACACAAAAAATTTCTTTTTGTAATGGGCCGGGGTTTTTCAATTCCGGTCCATTTTTCAAATGAACACTTCTGTCGCCAAAACATCTAAAAGTTGGATCAAAATTGGAGCGAAATTTCTGCCATTTGCAGATGCCGCCTCTGATGAATTACCTTTAGGCAGGCTGCTTCGCCTGTCGTTGTTTCAAATTTCTGTAGGCATGGCGTTGGCCTTGCTGATAGGTACCTTGAACCGGGTCATGATTGTTGAACTTCATGTCCCCGCCGCCTTGGTCGCGGTCATGGTTTCATTGCCTCTGTTGTTCGCACCGTTTCGCGCCATCATCGGTTTTCGCTCCGATCACCACCGGTCTCATCTGGGTTGGCGCCGCGTTCCCTATATTTGGATGGGCACACTCTTGCAGTTTGGTGGCTTCGCCATCATGCCTTTTGCTTTGCTTGTGCTGGGCGGCATGGGGCAATCTTCTAACGCTCCGCCCTGGGTGGCCCATGTCGGTGCGGCATTGGCCTTTTTGTTGGTCGGTGCAGGTCTTCACACCACCCAAACTGTAGGTCTTGCACTGGCAACCGATCTGGCGCCAGCTGAAGACCGACCCAAGGTGGTAGGCCTCATGTATGTCATGCTATTGATTGGCATCATCATGAGTTCCGTGGTGTTTGGTTATGTGCTGGAAGATTTCACGCCCGGCACCTTGATACGCACTGTGCAAGGCGCGGCCGTCCTCACCCTTTGTTTGAACGTCATTGCCTTGTGGAAACAAGAAGGCCGCTCGCGTGACCGACAACCCGGTGTCTATGAAGAAGACCCGGATTTCATGTCTTCTTTTTTGCTCTTTTGCAATGGCGACCATGCCAAACGCAGGTTGATTGCCATCGGTCTGGGCACCATGGCTTTCACCATGGAAGATATTTTGCTGGAACCCTTTGGCGGTGAGGTTTTGGGCCTCACTGTGGCGCAAACCACCTACCTGACGGCTGTGCTGGCGATGGGCGGCTTGATTGGATTTGGCTGGGCTTCAAGAGTTTTGAGCCGCGGTGCAGACCCCTTCAAAATGGCCAGCCTGGGTGCCATGGTGGGTATTCCGGCTTTTATAGCAGTGATTGTTTCCGCCCCGCAAGCTTCCGCTTTGCTCTTTGCCACAGGCGTGCTTTTCATTGGTTTTGGGGCCGGCTTGTTTGGTCATGGCACCTTGACTGCCACCATGAACAGTGCGCCGCCCGGACAAGCCGGGCTGGCCTTAGGTGCGTGGGGCGCGGTACAAGCATCTACCGCTGGCGCCGCCATGGCGCTCGGCGGCATATTACGCGACCTGTCAGCACAATTCACAGATTCAGCAACAGCTTATTCCATTGTGTATAGTCTGGAGGCTGTTCTGCTGGTGATGACAGTGATCATCATGAATCCCTTGGTGAAAGCCAAGTCTTGAGAGCCTGCAAATAAAAAAATCCGTTCAACACACCCACTTGGAGAAATCATCATGAAAGTTCAGACAGTCTTATTCATCTTTTGGATCGTGATCATGTTATTTCTATTGGCGAACTGGTTGAACAAACCGAAGAAACCCATTCGTTGATTGATTTCTGATCAGTTTTTGTCAGCCAGGCTCAGCGCCAAGCTGAGACCGCTGACAAAAGCATCTTCTACGCGGTGACCCAGTAGCCAGTCCCCGCATACTCCTACCTGTAGTTTGGGGTCCCATAGGTGTTTTTTACCCACAGCTTGCAAGGTTTTTGCATAACGCCATAAGTGTGTCTGTGCAAACCCCGGTTCGGCTCGGATGCCGGTCAATTCAGCAAAAGCTTTTAACAGTTTGGCCTGCACCCTTGGGCTTTCATCTTCTAAGTGTTGTTGCGACCATTCGGCGCTGGCCTGAACCGTCCATCGTTCCACGGAAGAACGACCCGGTTTAGATGACTCTCTGCAGATCCAAGCTATCCGGTGATGGGTGCTGCGAGCCGCATTCCATTGCGGTCCCAAGTGGCTCAAGCCAGGTTGGTTGGCCAATGGGTAGGCCAGCATCAAGGTCCAGCAGGGCGCAACCTCTGCATGTGACATCTGTTCCAAACCGCTAAAGCCAGTTGCGGGTGAACCCGACTGTCGCAATAAATAATCCGCCTGCACATGTGGGATAGCCAAAACCAAGCCGTCGAAAGCACCGTGTTCAGACCCGTCACTGCAAACCACTTGCCATTGTTTTTTGCCTGAATGCAGCAAAAACTGCACTTGGGATTGCAGATGCAGACAACCCCTATCCGATAAGGGCTGGGCCCAATGTTTGAGCAAGGCATTCATGCCCGGTGCAGCGACAAAATGCGGCTCACGCAAGGGCAGCGGGGCTTCAATCACACGTCCTAGAGGATCCAACACCCTGACCGCATTGGCACTCCATGCGCGACAAATGGCTTGTGTACCCGGTACCTCGGTAATGGCTTTCAAAAACTGCGGGTCACGAACGGTGAAGTACTGCACACCGTGGTCAAAACTGCCATAAGGTGTGGAACGTGTTGCCATGCGCCCACCCGGGCCATGGCTTTTCTCAAACACGCTGACCTTGAAACCAGCCTGCATCAAAGTGCGGGCGGCCGTGATGCCGGCCATGCCGGCGCCGATGACAGCGATTGTTTTCATAGCCCGACTCTACACCTTTGTGGCAGTCTGCAAACCCATGGCTTCTCCCAATAAGGCATGGCGGGTGTGAGGATGGCTCAGTTGCGACAGCCACCATTGCAGCGCCTTGTCACCGACAGGCCCTTGCGCGTTGCTTTGGTTGTCGCGCCAGGCGTAGGCCATGCGGCCGCTGCGGTGGGGGCGCAAGACTTCGCATGCCACCAATTGGCCGCTGTCCAGGTAGGGCTGCGCCATAGGAAGGGGAAGAAAGCCGGCGCCCATGCCGCGCAGTTGCGCATCGAGCTTGGCTGACATGCTGGGAACCGTGAACACATCCTGACCGGCCAACAGGCCAATCGTGATGCCATTGCCTTGTGGAATAGTGTCCGCGACTGCCACTGCTCTGTAAGCCCTGATGGCATCATCACTCAAGGGCTGAACTGCATTGGCCAAGGGGTGGTTGGGTGCCACCGCAAACACAAAGGTCATCATGGGGCCGATTTCTGCAAATCGCAAACCCGGTGTGATGTTTTCCATCGCGCCGACGCCTATCGCCAGATCGGCCTGTCCCGAAGTCAGCGCATACAAACTGCCGCTCAATGCTTCGTCTTTCAAGCGCAGGCGGGTAGGTGGGTTACTTTCGTAAAAACGCTGGCACAAATCCATCACCACCCGATGGTTAATCACCGTGTCCACCACGATGGTGAATTGACTTTCCCAACCGGTGGCCACGCGTTTGATACGGTGGGCAATGCTGTCCATGTCTTTGAGCAAACGCAAGCCTTCACTTAACAGTTCCTGACCGGCGGCAGTCAGTTTGGCCTGTCTAGACGAACGGTCAAACAGCAGCACATCCAGGCTTTCTTCCATTTGGCGCACTCTGTAACTCAGCGCACTGGGTACCAGACCCATGTCACGTGCCGCTGCTGCAAAACTGCCCAATTTGGCAATTGTTTGTAGCATCGTCAAGCTTTCTGGGGTCAAAACATCTCGAGCGAAATTCATAGGACGGGTTTTTGTTCAAATTATTTGAATGATGCTGTCAATTATGACGTTCTTGCCCGGCAATTGAATCTTTTAAAGTTTGTCTGAGATATTTGGAAGGTTCCGACATGATGACATTGCGCAAATCGAAAGACAGAGGTTATGCAGACCATGGCTGGTTGAAGTCCTTTCACAGCTTTTCATTTGCTGACTATTACGACCCCTCACACATGGGATGGGGAAATCTGCGGGTCATCAATGAAGACCGTATCGAGCCAGGCACCGGCTTTGGCACGCACGGTCATCAGGACATGGAAATCATCAGCTATGTGCTCAGCGGCGAACTCGCGCACAAAGACAGCATGGGCAACGTCAAGGGCATACCTCCCGGAGATGTGCAGCGCATGAGTGCGGGCACGGGCGTGCGGCACAGCGAGTTCAACCATGCGCCTGATCAAGAAACGCATTTTTTACAAATTTGGATATTGCCCAAGCAGCGTGGAATTGTCCCAGGCTATGAACAAAAAACCATTTCACCTGCGTCAAAGAGAGGCGCGTTGGTGCTGGTGGCGAGCCCGCAGCCTGCACCGCAAGCTGTAGCGTTGCATGCCGATGCACACATGTACGCAGGACTGTTTGACGGTGCAGAAGAGGCACGTTTGGCGCTTGAGTCTGATCGCAAGGCCTATGTGTTTTTGGTTCGTGGGGGATTACAAGTGAACCAACAGTCTTTGAGCGCTGGGGATGCCTTGATGGTGTCTGACGAAACGCAATTGCATTTTGCCAAAGGTCAGGATGCCGAGGTTCTGGTCTTTGACCTGAGCGCATGATTTTTTAACAGGAGAGAAAACTTGAAAACTGCAGTTGTTTACCATTCGGGCTACGGCCATACCCAGCGAGTTGCACAAACTGTGGCTGAGGGTGCGGCAGCAGATCTGATCACTATCGATGCCGATGGCAACATCAGCGCAGCCGACTGGGATATTCTGAATGCCGCGGACGCGATCATTTTTGGTTCACCTACCTACATGGGTGTCGTTTCATGGCAATTCAAGAAATTTGCAGACGCCACTTCCAAGCAATGGATGAGCGGTGCTTGGAAAGACAAAGTCGCTGGCGGCTTTACCATTTCCTCAAACCTCAGCGGCGATAAGTTATCCACCATTCAATATTTCATGACCCTGTCTATGCAACTGGGCATGGTCTGGGTGGGTCAGGCAGAGCCGAATAATGGGTCAATCAATCGTTTGGGTTCATCCTCTGGATTGATGGCTCAGGTCGGCCCCACCAGCCCCGCCGCTGACATTCCCCAAGGTGATTTGGATACCGCCAAAATTTATGGCCAACGAGTGGCTCAGATCGCTGCCAAATTGCACGCTTGAGCTTTGCTTTTTAGCTTTTAACGCTTGAATGAAGCCGTCGGTGCAATGCCGGCGACTTCATTCGGCCAAGAGGGTGACAGTCATCTTCATCGGTTAGCATGAAGTCATGAAAATTCTGAGCTTATTGCCTTGGCTGGATTGGCTGGTTTTGTCTTTTTTTCTGGCCATGTGGGTCGGTTATGCCTGGTTTGCCAGACGTTTAGCCGTACATAAACATTCCATATTGGCGGCGAGTAACCGCTACAGATTACGCTGGATCAAGGTGTCTCTGACGCGGGACCCGCGAGTGCTTGACGGCATCATCACGCAAACGCTCTCACACACGCCTTCGTTTTTTTCTTCCACCACCATCATCATCATGGGTGGATTGCTGGCCTTGCTAGGCAC
>CANHLD010000119.1 GCA_947461325.1 Comamonadaceae bacterium | reverse complement strand
GTCGCAAATCTAGCGTCGCCCGCGTGTTTCTGAAAAAAGGCTCCGGCAAAATCATGGTCAACGGCAAGGACATCGCTGAATATTTCGGCCGTCAAACCTCGATCATGATCGCCAAGCAACCCTTGTTTTTGACTCAGCATGCCGAATCTTTCGACATACAAATCAATGTGCAAGGCGGTGGTGAATCCGGCCAAGCCGGTGCTGCCCGTCACGGCATTACCCGTGCGCTGATTGACTACGATGCAACCCTCAAACCCGCGCTGTCAGCAGCTGGCTTTGTGACCCGCGATGCGCGTGAAGTGGAACGTAAAAAAGTCGGTTTGCACGGCGCTCGTCGCCGCAAGCAGTTCAGCAAACGCTGATCCGGCTGCAGGCCCTGCGTCTGCCATCAACCGCCAGAGCTTGTGTTCTGGCGGTTTTTTTATGGGGGAAGCAAGAAGGGATGCCTCATCAGCGTTGCTTATAACCTTGCCACAGTTATTGTTGACTGAAATAGGTTACTATTGCTGCTCAAAGAACATTTTCATTGGAGAGCGCCATGAGTGCCTTAGCCGAAACTTTACCCACCGCCATGCCAGAACCCATCGTCTTCACCGACAGTGCTGCCGCCAAAGTGGCTGACCTGATCGCAGAAGAAGGCAATCCTGATTTGAAATTGCGCGTGTTTGTGCAAGGCGGCGGTTGCTCTGGTTTCCAATACGGTTTCACCTTTGATGAAATCACCAATGAAGACGACACCATCATGTCTAAACACGGCGTCTCTTTGTTGATCGATGCCATGAGCTACCAATATTTGTTGGGGGCCGAAATCGACTACAAAGAAGATTTGCAAGGTGCCCAGTTCGTCATCAAAAACCCGAATGCCACCAGCACCTGTGGATGCGGCTCTTCATTTTCAGCCTGATCTTTTTTTGCTGAGCAACAAGCCGGGCATGTCCCGGTTTTTTTATGCCGGGTAAATCGCGCCAAGAACGCGCGGCCCCGAAGCGCCTGTGACTGCCGGTAAGTTACCAGGCAAATTCAAGCAAGTTTGACGCGCCAACCAGGCAAAGGCTGCGGCTTCTACTTGCAAGGGCGGTAAACCTTGCTGCTCGGTGCTTTGAACTGAAATACTGGGTAATAACTGTTGCAACATTTCCATCAAACAGCGGTTGTAGGCGCCGCCGCCACAAACCAGTAAGCGAACCGCATGAGGTGCATAGCGCAACACATCGTTTGCGCAAACCCGGGCGGTGAATGCGGTCAGGGTGGCCTGAACATCGGCAACGCTGGCACTGGCAAAACCGCTCACATGTGAATGCAGCCAGGCAGCATGGAACAAATCACGACCTGTGCTTTTGGGCGGTGCTTTGCGAAAAAACGGATCGCTCATGCATTGGTTCAGCAAGTCTGTCATGACTTTTCCAGAGGCAGCCAAAGCGCCGTCACGGTCAAAGGGTTCGCCGGTGTGTTGCTGACACCAGTGGTCTAACAGCACGTTTCCCGGGCCGCAATCAAAGCCAGTGACTGCTTGATCCGTCAGCACGCTGAGGTTGGAGATGCCGCCGATATTGAGAACCGCGACGGTTTGTCCCGACTCGGCAAAAACGTGTTGATGAAACGCTGGCACCAGAGGCGCCCCTTGACCCCCTGCGGCTATATCGCGGCTGCGAAAGTCCGCCACGACGCGAATGCCGGTGCGCTCAGCAAGCAACGAAGGATTGTTGATTTGCAGCGTATAGCCTGTGCCGTCATGCAAGCCGGGTTGATGGCGCACAGTTTGTCCGTGTGCACCTATGGCGGCAATCTGAGAGGGTTGATAACCGGTACTGTGCAGTAAATGATGCACAGCGTTTGCATAAATAAGTGCAAGCTGGTTGGCTGCCAGCAATGCGGTGTGCAGTTCATCGGCGCCAGTCTGGTTGAGTCGCAGAAAGGTCTGGCGTAAGTCGTATGAAAAAACCTGGCTGCTGTGGCCGAGTACGCGAACGCCTTGCGAGAAATCGGCCAACACGGCATCCACGCCATCAAGTGAGGTACCAGACATCACGCCGATATAAAGCGTGGACATGGTGTGCTGACTCAGGGGGTGGTGTTGGCGAAAGCGACGGAAGCCGAGGCCAGCTGTTTAGCGACGTCGGTGGCCTGACGGTTGAATTGATCCCGGGCGTAAGACGGCACAGGAACAGATTCGCTTTGGCGCGCCAGTTGCTGCGGGTCTTTGTGTACGCCGTTGACGCGAAATTCAAAGTGCAAATGCGGGCCGGTGGCCCAGCCTGTCGCGCCCACCAAGCCGATGGTTTGACCTTGCGACACAGACTGGCCACGACGCACCAACATCTTGCTGAGGTGCGCGTAAACAGTGGCGTGACCGTTGTTGTGCTTGATGACCACTGCATTGCCGTAACCGCCCATGTTGCCAGCGTTCTCGACGGTGCCTACACCGACGCTGCGTACCGGCGTGCCCTTAGCGGCTGCGTAATCCACACCCAAGTGAGCGCGCCAAGTTTGAAAAATGGGGTGAAAGCGCATGCTAAAGCCGCTGCTGACACGTGAGAAAGCCAGCGGAGACGCCAAATAGGTGCGGCGCAGGCTTTGACCTTGCAGGTTGTAATAGCCGCCGGGCTTGGCCGGGTTGTCTTGAAACCACATGGCCTGGTGCGACTTGCCTTTGTTCATGAATTCAGCTGTCAAAACCTTGCCCGGCTTGAGAGCTTCACCATCTGCTTCCAGCGTTTCATAGGTCACAGTGAAATAGTCGCCTTTGCGCAAGGCGCGGTGAAAATCAATATCACCAGAGAAAATTTCAGCCAATTGAACCGCAATGCTGTCTGGGATACGAGCGTCGTCAGTCGCCGCAAACAAAGAAGTTTGAATCAAGCCGCCCGTCAGTTTGACCGAGGCTTTGAGCTCACCTGTGTCACGAATCGCTGTGAACCCTTGGCCAGTTTGCTCAATCACCAAGCGTTGAAAATTAGCGTTGCTGTCAGTGACCCAGCGCGCAGTGAGTTTGAGTAAGCGGTTGTCGTCGTCGACTTCAGCGTTCAGCAAGCGAGCGCTTTTACCGATCAAACTCTCGCGCACCAAGGGGTTAGCGCGCATGAAGTCTGCAGCTGCTTTGTCAGACATGCCTAGACGAGTCAGCATGGATTCAGCCGTGTCGCTTGAGCGAGAAACATCAGTACGGTAAAGCCTGAGCTTGTCTTTGCTCAGACTGTTGATCTGGCTGTCTAGGGTGATGTTAGTCACCGATTCGACCAATTGTTTGATGGGCGCCGCGTCTGGATTGACAGCACTGAAACCAGCTACTGCAATTGCGCCGCTGGCAAGAAACATGGCAAGCACACCAACGCGCATCAACCAAGTGTTCTGGTTGGGCTGATCATCTGTGACAAGGGTTTCTTGGGTCTGCTGCAAAACAAGTGTCCGGTGGGCCAAGCGCCTAAGAACGAGCAGGCGCTTTAGAATCGATGGGTTAAACGTTGGCCGCACCGCAGGGATGAGGCCAAAACGGCACAGTATACAGGTCTGCCCGTAAGCCGACAAGTCCAAAATCACTTATGAATCAAGCATCTAAGACCGAAACCTCTTTATCCGCGCAAGTCGAGCAGGCATTGGCCGTGTCATTGCGCGGGTGTGAAGAACTGTTGCCCAGGGATGAATGGGTCAAGAAGTTGCAACGCCACGAGTCCACGGGGCAGCCGCTGCGCATCAAACTTGGCTTGGACCCGACGGCACCAGACATCCATATTGGGCATACCGTGGTGCTGAACAAAATGCGCCAACTCCAAGACTTGGGGCACCAAGTCATTTTTTTGATTGGCGATTTCACCTCGCTGATTGGCGATCCGTCCGGTCGTAACAGCACCCGCCCGCCGCTGACTCCTGAACAAATCAAGCACAACGCCGACACTTATTACAAACAGGCCAGCATGGTGCTGGACCCGGCGCGCACCGAGATCCGCTACAACAGCGAATGGTGCGACCCCTTGGGTGCTCGCGGCATGATTGAACTGGCATCGCGCTATAACGTGGCCCGCATGATGGAGCGTGACGATTTCCACAAACGTTTTCACGCCGGACAATCGATCAGCGTGCACGAATTTTTATACCCTTTGATGCAAGGCTATGACAGCGTTGCGTTGAAAAGCGACCTTGAGCTGGGGGGCACGGATCAAAAATTCAATTTGTTGATGGGAAGGCATTTGCAGCAGGAATACGGCCAAGAGCCGCAATGCATTTTGACCACGCCTTTGCTTGAAGGCTTGGACGGCGTGGACAAAATGTCCAAGAGCAAAAACAATTACATAGGCATCACTGAAGATGCCAACACCATGTTCGCCAAAGTCATGTCCATCAGCGATGTGCTCATGTGGCGCTGGTTCACGCTATTGAGCTTTCAAAGTTTGGATGCCATCGCAACATTGAAAGCCGAAGTTGAAGCCGGGCGCAATCCGCGTGATGCCAAAGTCATGCTGGCCAAAGAAATCACTGCGCGTTTTCACTCTGCTGCGTTGGCTGACAGCGCCGAGCAGGATTTCATCAACCGCAGCAAAGGCGGCATCCCTGATGAAATTGCGGATGTGCATGTGAGCGGCGCGCCATTGGGTATCAATGCCTTATTGAAAAATGCCGGCCTGGCCCCTTCTGCCAGTGAAGCCGGGCGTTTGGTGGAAGGTGGCGGAGTACGTGTTGACAGCAGCGTGGTCAGCGACAAAGGCTTGAAATTAGAAGCCGGTACCTATGTGGTGCAAGTGGGAAAGCGCAAGTTTGCGCGCGTCCATCTGAGTCCCTGAGCGATTCAAACAACAACCGGTATCCACGCGATGAACAGATTGAATGACTGGTTATTGAAACTCTCACCTACCACTTTATTGTGGACATCCGTGGTGGTGGCCATCATCACCATCATCATGAAAACGCTGGCCTGGTACATCACCGATTCGGTCGGTTTGTTGTCAGATGCGATGGAGTCGTTTGTCAACCTGGCCAGCGCTATTTTTGCGTTGATCATGGTGACCGTGGCGCAGCAGCCGGCTGACGAGGAACACCCTTACGGACACCACAAAGCCGAGTATTTTTCTTCAGGCTTTGAAGGCGTGCTGATCATGGGTGCGGCCGCTGCCATCATCTGGGCGTCCGTACACCGCATTTTTGATCCGCAACCGGTGGTCGAACTCGGCTGGGGTTTGACATTGTCTGTGGCCAGTTCTGCGTTGAATGGTTTGCTCGCGTGGGTCATGTTCAAGGTGGCCAAAGCGCAGCGATCTATTGCGCTCGAAGCAGACGCCAAACACCTGGTCACCGATGTATGGACATCGGCTGGCGTGGTCATCGGTTTGTTGCTAGTGCTCTACACGGGTTGGCTGTGGTTGGATGCAGTCGTAGCCATGGGCGTGGCGGTGAATATTTTGAAAGAAGGTTTTGATTTGATCTGGCGTTCATCGCAAGGTTTGATGGACGAAGCGGTCGAGCCTGCGGTGCTGGCGCAAATTCAAGAAGTGCTGGACGGGTTCGAGCACAAGCGCGGTGAGGTGGAGATTATTCGTTTTGACCACATCACCACGCGCCAAGCGGGTCAGCGTCGCTTTGTCGATATGCACATGCACATGCCGGCCAGTTGGTCGCTAGGCCGTGCAGCAGCATTGCGTACCAGCGTCGAGCAAGCATTGATGAGTGCGGTGCCTGGACTGCGTGCCAGCATTCAGTTGCTGCCGAATGATGTAGAAGCGCATTT
>CANHLD010000118.1 GCA_947461325.1 Comamonadaceae bacterium | reverse complement strand
CTAATATTTACGCCACCAACCAAATCACAGCCAACAGTATGAATGTCAGCAGCGTGACTTCTTCGGGCAATTTCAATGGCTTTAATTTTTTAGCTTCCAACAACGTCACGGCTGCCAATGGAATCAAGTCAGGAAAATGCGCAGACCCGATGAACGAGGGCGACATCATCGCCTGCAATGATTTAATTGCCAAAAGAAATATGCAAGCTACGGGCAGCATCAGCACGCCTGGAAGCATTTCGGCAGGCAGTATCAACTCATCAGGCGGTATATCAGCCAACAAAGTTGAGTTGGGCAACTATGCAGGCGGTAGCGGCGTCGTTCTGAATAGCAATGGCGATATTTTCGCTTCTGGTGTTGTCGGCGCTACCCAAAAAATAAAAAGCGGATTTTTCCAATTCATAAACCAAGTGGCAGAGAACGCATCATGCGCAGGACAAGATTTAATGAATGCAATTGGCATGAACAGCGCAAACAACAACAAGTTGTTACGCTGCGATGGATCGACTTGGGTGACTATGCTGCAAAAGGGTGACCCTGGAACCAACGGAATAAATGGTATCAACGGAATTAATGGTGTTAATGGAATAAATGGTGCAGATGGCAAAGACTTCACAAATTTTAAAGATGACTTTACATTTTTGTTCCGCGATATGCCTGCAGGCAATAGCAATTTGGTTATACGCAATTACATTGGTGAATCTGATGCCTATAGTCCTCCACTTGATGATTGGTGGTATGCAAGCCAGACTACTGAATATCTACCAGATCTTCGCGCTACTGATTACTATCCTGCTTTTGTGGCAATATATCCTGAAAATGGACAATCTCATTCTGAAAATTATGGTATCAAATTAACCGTGGCTTATGGTTATGTTTATTTTTATTTAAATTATTTACCCGGTTGCAAAACACAATGTCGCAATGATCACAAGGCTATTGCAAGAGTGGGTTTTATTCCTAAATCGACCAATATTGAATCAACCTTTGTGACTGGCTCATCTTCAAATCCTAGCCGTCGCGATCACCGATGGACAAACAGTGGGTTAAATTGCAACGAATTTACACAACCAGTGCTCTATGAAATCAAAAGAGCAGTTTATGACTTGAACAACACAAGCAACGTATCTTATTGCGATACTGGCACCAACACATGGCAAATTGAAACCGATCTGGATGGCACCTATGTGGATGCGAAATTCATAAGCTTCAGATTCATTGACCGCTATAAACCCACAATGGTTTCATACAAGTCATTTACTAGCAGCGAAGTCACGCCTTATAAATGCAGCGAGTTCAACGAGCCTTTACTCGGTGGTTGGGTTTCGAATATTTGGACAACCAATATGGAAGTGATCACAGCGCCATCCTGCAACTCTGATGGATATTGGACAGTCGGGGGTTGGGTGGTTGGCTCATCCGTTGATATCACATGGGTGTTTTTCAGTAAGAAGCGCTACTACACACCTGGATTTTGAGAGTTGGAAATGGGTCTATGGGTAAAGCATTTTGTTTTGCTTGGCTTGTCAATTTCAGGTGGGAGTGCTTTTGCCCACTGCTTCACCGAAGCATCGGCACGCTACAACGTGCCGGCATCTTTACTCAAAGCCATTGCGCGTCACGAATCCGGCGGCCGCACACATGCAGTCAACACCAACACCAACGGCACGCGTGACATTGGTCTCATGCAAATCAACTCCGGTTGGTTACCTGTACTCAATCGCCATGGCTTAAAAGAAAAAGACCTGTATGACCCGTGTGTGAATGTGCTGGTGGCCGCTTGGATTTTGTCCAACAATTTTCAAAAACTTGGATACACCACCCAAGGCCTTGGTGCATACAACGCAGTCACACCTTGGAAGCGCGAACGGTATGCGCGGCAAATTTTGCAGTCTTTTAAGTATTGATTTTTTTTAATAACTAAGTCAGCATTACGCCTATCTTTTATATTAAATAAATACGCAACTGACATGAAAAACCTCAACATTATTTCTCCCGACTCCATCAGTACCGGCAATTACCTGGGCCAAGGCATCGATTTAGGCGGACAGCATATTGATTTTTTGGTTTCCCAGGGTTTTAGCAGCACGCAAAAAGCCACCTTGGTTCAAGGCAGTTTTCTCATCGCTTTGAAAACACGCATTTTTCAACACGTCATTGGCTACCCGCAGCCGGAAAACCTCAACACCGAATTGATTTATTTATTGCGTGTCAACAAATCCAAAGGCGTGCCGGATGAAAGCAGCCATTTGTTCAACTTAAGCCAGGTCATCATCAATGACAGCATTCAAAAACTGGCACCACAACCTAAGGACGGAGGGAATACCCATCCAAACGACAACATCGAGTTGATAAAAAATCTTTTCTTCCTGCTCGAGTGCGAAATCATGGGTACTTTTGAAGCCAGCAGCGATTCGGAGCAAAGCGTCAACTATTCATCTGACGTCGGGCAAATCAGTCCAGCCGTGGTTTTCCATTTGTTCCAACCAGACGCCAAGGTCACCAACCTGATACTCAACGGCATGCTCAACCCGGAACAACGTGTCGACTTTGGTTTGTTGCGCCCCAGCGAAAACGACAGTTATTTAGAAAATAAAGAACCTGTTTACATCTCCATGATGGACATACGCGGCAAGCGGACCGCCATGTTTGGTAAAACCCGCATGGGTAAATCCAATGTGGTCAAACTGGTGGTGCAAGGCATGCTGGATGTCACCAAAGAACATCGCAACGTGGGTCAGTTGATTTTTGACGTCAACGGTGAATATGCCAACAGCAACCCGCAGGACGGGGCGTATGCCATCGCCACGGCTTACCCTGACAGGTGTACTTCTTACTTTTTGACACCTCGCGGTACCCAAGTTGAAACGCCCAAATTATTGCGGTTCAACTTTTACGAGCGAACGTTTGAAGCTTTGAGTGTCATGCGTGAGTTGCTGCCGCCTTCCACCGCAGACTCCGAATACGTGTCCAGACTTTTAACTTGCCGCTTGCCCAACCTCGCCAGAACCGAGCATGACTCAGAACGCAAAGTCGGTAACCGGGTGCGCAAGGTCATGCTGTTTTGGACTTTGCTGGATATTTGCGGTTTCGAAGTGAACCCGCAAAGGCTGCAAACCCGCATGGAAGCCATCGGTGTCACACAGCCTTTCAACCCCAGCTTTCCGCAGTTGCTGCGCTTGTCAGCCTACCAAGCCATACGCAATTCCCCGCCGCCGCCCCTGCCCACCACGTTTGCTGACATGGTCACTGAAATCAGTGTGGTGGCGCGATTCAGTCAGTCCTACCAAAACGACCCCAGTCTGCGCCGCAATGGCCAATTCATTTTCGACAGCGACGAAGAAATCATGATTGGTTTCATGTTCCCGCCGGTCGGCTACAGCCCGTTTGTGCTTCGCCCGTGTTTGCAGTTTCATTCACCCGAAGCGGGGGACTTTGTGGCGGAAATTTTGTACAAACTGGGGCAAGGCGAAACCGTCATCCTCGATCTGGGCAGCGCCAATGAGCAAATCATCCGCTACTTCAGTCGCAGTCTGTCAGAGGCTGTGTTCAGAGAACAGGAAAGCAAGTTTGTTTCCAGCACCTTAAACAACAACTTCATTCAAATTTATTTTGAAGAAGCCCACATGATTTTCCCGCCCAACGCAGGCAACACCATCGATGTGTATTCTCGGTTTGCCAAAGAAGGCGCGAAATTCAATATCGGCATTGTGTACAGCACCCAGTCACCTTCGACAGTCAACCGTGACCTGTTGTCCCAAACCGAAAACTTCTTCATCGGCCATTTGTCCAGCTCCATAGACACGGACCAATTGGCGAAAATCCAACATGCTTTTCACAATGTGGGCGACATTATCATGCGCCAGCGAACCCGCGGCTTGCTCAATGTGCTGACGCATTCACACCGCTATGTCATTCCAGTGCAGGCCAACAAATACAACGGAGAGTCGCGCCTGGTGCCCTGAGCCAGCGACTGGCTCCTTGAGCCAACATATCAAGTGTCTTTGGACACTTTGATGGTCGGAAATTTCGAGGAAAAATCCTTGGCTCTGGCCGCCACTTTCACAGCGAGTTGACGCGCGACAGCTTTGTAAATACCGGCCACTTCGCCGTCAGGCTCTGCCACCACACTCGGCAGACCGCTGTCGGCTTGCACCCGAATCGCCATGCTCAGCGGCAAAGCACCCAGGTAAGTCATGCCTTCGGCCTGCGCCATTTTTTTGCCGCCCTCAACCCCAAAGATGTGTTCCGCATGACCGCACTGGCTACACACATGCACCGCCATGTTTTCCACAATGCCCAAAATAGGCACGCCCACTTTTTGGAACATGCGTATGCCTTTCATGGCGTCAATCAAGGCAATGTCTTGCGGTGTGGTGACAATGACCGCGCCGGTCAGCGGCACGCGTTGGCTGAGTGTCAACTGAATATCACCTGTGCCCGGCGGCATGTCCACAATCAAATAATCCAGGTCGCGCCAGTTGGTTTGACGAAGTAGTTGTTCTAAAGCCTGCGTCGCCATCGGGCCGCGCCACACCATAGCTTGGTCCTGCGCCACCAAAAAGCCGATGGACATGACTTGCACGCCGTGGGCTTCCAACGGTTGCATGGTTTTGCCGTCAGCACTTTCAGGCCTGCCGGACAAACCCATCATCATCGGTTGGCTGGGGCCGTAAATATCTGCGTCCAGCAAACCCACACTCGCGCCCTCAGCGGCCAATGCCAGCGCAAGGTTGGCCGCGGTGGTGGATTTACCGACACCGCCTTTGCCCGAAGCCACGGCGATGATGTTTTTGACTTGCGGTAGCAACGCCACGCCGGGTTGTGCAGCATGTGCCACCACTTGGCTGCTGACCGTCACCTTCACCGAGCTGACGCCCGGCACTTGTGACACCACGTGTTCGAGTTGCTGCCTGTAAGAGTCCCACAAACTTTTGGCGGGATAGCCAAGGACCAGATCAAAACTGACGGCGCCGTCTTGGATGCCGATGTTTTTGATGGCCTTGGCTGCCACAAAATCTTGGCCAGTCAGCGGGTCCGGCACGGTTTGCAATGCGAGGGTGATATCTTGTTCGGTCACGGCCATAACTGCTCCAGCACATTCAATGCGAAAAGCGACTAGTCTAGCCAAGCGTGTGAATGACTTGCTGCGGCTTCAGCCAAGACCGCTTTGTTGGCAAGGGTCTGGGTATGTGGCGCTTGAGCGCCTGCACATTTACACACCGCATAAAATCTCTGTTTCCCCGAATTTAATTACCTATGAGCCAGCGACGCCTGTTTGTTACCACCGCCTTGCCCTATGCCAACGGCAATTTCCACATTGGCCACATGATGGAATACATACAAGCGGACATCTGGGTGCGTTTTCAGCGCATGCAGGGGCACGCGGTGAATTTTGTGTGCGCCGACGACACGCACGGCGCGCCCATCATGATCGCCGCTGAAAAATCTGGCAAGACGCCGCAACAATTTGTGGCTGATATCGCCGCCGGACGTCAACAGTACCTAGACGGTTTTCACATCAGTTTTGACAACTGGCATTCCACCGATGCGCCGGAAAACCACGCGCTGGCGCAACAGATTTACCGTGACCTGCGCGATTTGTCTGCCGAACAAGGCGGCACGCTGATAGAGCGCAAAACCATAGAGCAATTTTTCGATCCCGAGAAAAACATGTTTTTGCCAGACCGCTTCATCAAAGGCGAATGCCCTAAGTGCGGCGCCAAAGACCAATACGG
>CANHLD010000117.1 GCA_947461325.1 Comamonadaceae bacterium | reverse complement strand
TAACGGCAAGTGCATACACGCGCAAGCCAATTACACGGTGATACGCACCAAGTTCGATGGCGACTCCACCATTTTGAGCGTCGGTTATTACCACGATCACATCGTCAAAACCGACCAGGGTTTGAAATTTCAGTCGCGCCTGTGTGTGTACGACAGCGAAATGATCGCCAACTCCATCATCTACCCCATTTAAGGAAAAACCATGTCTGACAACTGGATGGATGTGCTTGCTCTGGAAGCGATACCCGAGGCCGATGTGACTTCAGTGGTTGTCGACGGACGGGAAATCGCACTTTATGAAGTCGAGGGCGAAGTGTTTGCCACCGACAACCTCTGTACTCACGGCGCGGCGCGTATGAGCGACGGTTTTTTAGAGGGACGCGAAATTGAATGTCCGCTGCACCAAGGCCGCTTTGATGTGTGCACCGGCAAAGCCATGTGCGCACCGTTGACGCAAGACATACGCGTTTATCCCGTGCGCATTGAAAACAAGCGCGTGCTGGTCAACATGGCTTGAAGCTGTGGCGACCCGACCCATCAACTACTTGAAACAAACCACCATGAAACACTCTTTGTCTTTGATTGCCGCGGCCGTTTTGAGCACAACTACGGCGGCATTCGCCGATTTCAAAGTCGGCTTTTCCGCGCCACTGTCTGGACCGGTAGCTGCTATCGGTCAAGACCAGTACGACGGTTTCATGCTTGGCTTGGAGCGTTTGAACGGCAAGTTCGGCGGCCAAGTGGTCACCGTATTCAAAGAAGACGATCAACTCAAGCCTGAGCTGGGTAACCAGATCGCGCGCAAATTCATTGACCGCGACAAAGTCGATGCCTTGGTAGGTTTGGGTTTTTCCAATGTGTTGATGGCCAGCTTGCCACGCATTGTCGAGTCAGGCACTGTGGCGCTGGCCACCAACGCAGGTCCGTCCCCACTGGCCGGCGCAGGTTGTGTGCCTAACGTGTTTTCCATGGCCTGGCAAAACGACGGTTCAGCCGAAGCCATGGGCAAATACGCCATGGATGCAGGTTATAAAAAGGTGTTTTTACTCGCGCCCAATTACCAGGCTGGCAAAGACTACATCGCCGGCTTTAAACGCTTTTACAAAGGCCAAGTGGTTGACGAGATTTACACCCAGGTGAACCAGCCAGACTATTCAGCCGAAATTGCACAAGTGCAGGCAGCAGGTGCAGACGCGGTGTTTGTGTTTTACCCGGGCGGCATGGGCATTAACTTTGTCAAGCAATTCAGCCAGGCTGGTTTGATGAAAAAACTGCCCTTGTTGTCAGCGTTCACGGTGGACGGTACGACTTTGCCTTCGCTGCGTGACGCAGCCGTGGGGTCTGTCTCCGGCGCCATGTGGGACGTGGCATTGAAAACGCCTGGCAATGACGAATTTGTTGCAGCGTTCAGCAAAAAATACGGCCGCGTACCCAGTTTGTATGCTGCTGTGGCTTACGACACGGCCAACTTATTGGATATCGCCGTGAAAAAAGTCAACGGCAAAACCGACAACAAAGAAGCATTTGTCGCCGCCGTGAAAGCAGCCAGTGTGGAATTGAAATCTGTGCGAGGTCCTTTCAAATTCGGCTCCAACAACATGCCGGTGCAAAACTACTACGCCTTCCAAACCGTGAAAGAAGGCGCGTCCATCACGGTTAAACAACTGAGCACTCCGCTGGCGCAACACCCTGATGTGTATGCCACTTTGTGCAAGGCCAAATAAACCATGGGTACCTCGCTGCTGCTGGCGCAGTTGCTCAATGGTGTGCAGTTTGGCGTCTTGCTGTTTCTGCTGGCTGCCGGTCTGACGCTGGTGTTCGGCATCATGAGCTTCGTCAATCTGGCGCACGGTGCTTTGTACATGTTGGGCGCGTATGCGTTTGCGTTGGTGGGCTCACACACTGGCTCATTTGCCTGGGGGCTGTTGGCGGCTGTGGCCACCGGTGTCGTGGTCGGATTTGTTTTGGAAAAAACCGTGGTGGCCAAGCTTTATCAGCGTGACCACTTAGACCATGTGTTGGCTACCTTCGGTTTGGTGATGTTTTTCAATGAAGTCGTGCGCATGTTGTTCGGCTCGCAAGCGGTCTTCGTCAGCCTGCCTGAGGCGCTGTCCGGAACGGTTGAGTTGTTCGGGTTTTCTTACCCCAGTTTCCGTTTTCTCATCATTGCGGTAGGTGTGCTGGTGGCAGCTGGCAGTCAATGGTTGATTCAACATACACGCGTAGGTATGTTGATCCGTGCCGGTTCGGTAAACCCGGACATGGTCGGTGCCTTAGGTGTGAATATCCGCTTGCTCAATGCCATGTTGTTTGCATTGGGCGCGGCATTGGCTGCATTGGCGGGTGCCATGGCCGCACCGATTTTGTCGGTGCAAAGCGGTATGGGTGAACCGGTGTTGATCACTACCTTGGTGGTCATTGTGATTGGTGGTATTGGTTCGGTGCAGGGTGCTTTTTACGCGTCTTTGATGGTGGGTATTGCCGACACCTTGGGTCGCAGTTATTTACCCATGCTGATGCGTCAAGTGGCAGAACGCGATGTGGCCAATGCGGCCGGACCGGCACTGGCTTCAATGTTGATTTATGTGTTGATGGCGTTTGTTTTGGTGCTCAAACCGCAAGGCCTTTTTCCAGCAAACAAGGGTAAATGATGCAAAAGCGCTTTTTATTACCCTTATGGGCTTGGCTGTTTTTTGTCTTATTGGCCGGTGTGCCGTTTTACGCCAGCGTGTCTGACGATCCCTTTCTAACGGCGTTTGTCGCACGGGCGTTGATTTACGCCATAGCTGCTACCGCCTTGAACATCGTTTTGGGTTGGGGCGGACTGGTCAGTTTGGGGCACGCGCTGTTCATTGGTTTGGGTATGTACAGCGTGGCCATTCCGTCTTTGGGGGGCATCAACAACGGCTGGATTCAATTGGCTGTTTGCGTGCTGAGTTGTGGATTGGTAGGTGGCTTGACCGGCTTGGTCAGTCTTCGCACGACAGGCATTGCGTTCATCATGATCACTTTGGCATTTGCTCAAATGGCTTATTTTGTGATCGTCAGTCTCAAGCAATTTGGCGGTGACGACGGTATGGCTGTGGCGGCTGCCAGCGACTTCGGCGCATTCACATTGGCAAATGCAGCGTCAGTGTATGCAAGCGCATTGGTTTTGCTGTTTGCGTTGACCCTATGGATGCTCAAATTTCGTGAGTCGCCATTTGGCATGACATTGCGCGCTGGCCGGCAAAACAGTCGACGCGTCAATGCCATGGGTTTGGCGCTCAAACATTACCAACTCACAGCCTATGTTTTGTCTGCTGTGTTGTGTGGTGTGGCTGGTATGTTGCTTGCCAATTTGAATGCTTATGCTTCCCCGAGCAGCATGGCCTGGGTGGTGTCAGGTGATTTGATTGTGATGGTAGTCCTCGGCGGCATGGGCACTGTGGCAGGGCCGATTGCAGGCACATTTTTATTCATGGGTGTGGAAGAAGTGCTCAAGCATTTCACTGACCATTGGATGGCCCTATTTGGTTTGTTGGTTGTCGCCATGGCCATGCTGGGCAAAGCAGGCGTGGTGGGTTGGTGGCAACAACAACGCTTGAATGCGAGCCACAAGGCCTCTTCTACAAAACAGGCGGTGTGACATGACGACGCTTTTAAAAACTGTCAATTTATGCAAAAGCTATGGGGCATTGCGAGTCACGGATGGTGTGTCATTGGATATTCAAACCGGTGAACTGCACGCCATCATCGGACCCAATGGGGCGGGCAAAACGACTTTAATCAATCAACTGTCTGGTGAATTGGCCAGCGACAGTGGTGAAGTGCATTTTGCAGGCAAGGATGTGACTCGCTCAAACATCCAATCACGTGCGCGCCATGGCTTGTTGCGCTCTTACCAAATCACTTCTGTGTTTGATGAATTCACCGTGCTGGAAAACGCTACGCTGTCTGCGCTGGGCGCGCAGCAACAGGCATTCGGTGCATGGCAAGCATTGCTTCAGCAACCTGCGGCTTTGCAATCTGCCAATGAAGCCATGGCCTTGGCTGGCTTGCAACATCTGGCAGACATCAAAGTGTGTGAATTGGCTTATGGCGAACGCCGTCAACTGGAACTGGTCATGGCCTTGGCTGCTAAACCTCGTTTCCTCTTGTTGGACGAGCCTATGGCTGGCATGAGTGTGCAAGAGTCAGCGGCGGTGGTCGCTTTGTTGCAGTCATTGAAAGGCAAGTACACCATTTTGTTGGTTGAGCATGACATGAACGCGGTGTTCGCTTTGGCCGACCGCATCAGTGTGCTCGTCTATGGTCAATTGCTGGTGACTGGCACGCCTGATGAGATTCGCCATAACGCTGAAGTGCGCTCCGTATACCTAGGCGATGAGGAAATCGACGCATGACTACCCCTTTGCTTGAACTGCGCCAATTGCGTGCCGCCTACGGCCGGGCACAAGTGTTGTTTGGCATCGATTTGTCGGTGTCTATGGGCGAGGTGGTCACCTTGCTTGGACGCAACGGCATGGGCCGCTCAACCACCGTCAAGTGTTTGTCGGGTTTGCTGCCTGTGACTGGTGGAACCATGACGTTCAATCAGCAACGCACCGAGTTGTTGCCGTCTTTTGAAATTGCACGTCTGGGTTTGGGCCTGGTGCCCGAAGGACGGCAGGTATTTCCCAATTTGACCGTCAAAGAAAATCTGGTGGCCACGGCGAGAGTCCGGCCAAACAATGCTTTAGAACCATGGACATTGGCACGCGTGTACCGTTTTTTCCCGCGCTTGCAAGAACGAGAAAACCATCTGGGGTCTCAACTCTCAGGCGGCGAACAGCAGATGTTGGCTATCGGCCGTGCCTTGATGACCAACCCGAGTCTGATGGTGTTAGATGAAGCCACCGAGGGCTTGGCGCCTTTGATACGCGCTGAAATCTGGCAAGCTTTGGCTGGCTTGAAGGCCGAAGGTTTATCGATGATGGTGATAGACAAAAACCTCAAGCCTTTGCTTGAGTTGGCTGACCGTCACTTTGTGATTGAAAAAGGTGCCATTGTCTGGTCAGGCGATTCACAAGCGTTACGCGCCAACAGCACCATTGTTCACGAGTATTTAGGGGTTTGAATCAAATGAACATCACAAGGACAAACCATGTCAAATGAATTAGGCCGAATAGAAGACTTACCACCTGACTACGTCCAGGATTTGCGCGATCTGAACCTGGTGCCTTTGTGGCCGAGTTTGCGCGGCGTGTTGCCGCCCAACATTCCCACACGACAAACAAAGCCTACGCATTGGCCTTACAAAACTTTGAAGCCTTTGTTGTTGAAAGCAGGCGAACTCACACCGATTGAAAAAGCCGAACGCCGCGTGTTGGTGTTGGCCAATCCGGGGCATGGTCTGGACAAAATGCAAGCCAGCGCCGCCATGTATTTGGGCATGCAATTGCTCATGCCCGGCGAGTGGGCGCCTAGTCACCGGCACACGCCAAATGCAGTGCGCATGATTGTCGAAGGCGAGGGCGCTTACACCACGGTGGACGGCGAGAAATGCCCCATGAGTCGGGGCGATTTGATTCTCACGCCCACTGGCTTGTGGCACGAACACGGCCACGACGGTACAGACCCTGTCATCTGGTTGGATGTATTGGACTTGCCATTGGTGTATTACATGGAAGCGTCTTACCATGTGAACGGCGACCGGCAAACCATCGCGCCCGGTCGTGGCGACAAACAATACGCACACGGCGGCTTGGTGCCAAGCCATGTGTTTGAGCGCAGCCACAAGGCCTACCCCATGTTGCGTTACGCGTGGACTGACGCCAAAGCGGCACTGCAAACATTGGC
>CANHLD010000116.1 GCA_947461325.1 Comamonadaceae bacterium | reverse complement strand
TCTCACACGCAATGATTTGTGAGACAGCAGACATTAGAAAACTCCCATGCCATTGGAATATGTCAAATGCATTTTTATAGATGCATAATCAACCGCTGCTTATCAGCCAGAGAATAAATAGCAATTGAATAATACCCTTTGATTTAAGTACGCTGATTTTCCTGTTAAATTTATAAGAGATTAATGCTGATTTAAACTTGTAGGAACGAGGCTGATAATCACATGAAAAATAACTACTACATCAATTTTTTAAACTTCGTCAAAGCACTCGAACCTTCGGTTGAAACAGACCAACTTGATGTCACAAGCAAGTTGATACTCGATGAAATCGCCATAGGCGTCGCCAAGGAAAAACCCATGACTGTGTCTGAAGTCATGGGGCTCAAAGGCCTGGGTTCACCGGCTACCTTGCACCGCAAACTCACCATTTTGTTGGATGCCAAACTGGTTCAGGCTGTTTTTTTAGGCAACAACAGGCGCACCAAGTACATGGCCTTGACCATAGAGGGTGAAATGTATTTCAACCGACTGTCGCAAGCCATGCAATCTGTACAAATATCCAACGGATGAACGCTCAGTTGTTCTGGCATAACAAGGCCGTCACTTATGTGGTGGTGACCTTGGTTTTTGGAACCATTTACACCCTCAATAATCTGTTGACTGCTCCCCTGCTGCTGGCACCTGGTGCGCATCTGGTTCACTTGCCCAGTGGCTTCAAATTTTTGCTGGTGCTGGTTTTTGGGGTGATCGGAGCGCTGAGTGTGTTCACTGTGTCATTGTTTGCCGCACTAGGGTTTTATTTCGCCGGCATGGTTCCTTTGTCGCTTGAATTGGCGTTTGCCAATGCGCTGGCCCCGCTGCTCACCACCAAATTTTTCAAAGACCATGGTTGGGTCAAAAACGACTTGGCTGACTTGAAATGGAAAACACTGCTCACCATGGGTCTGCTATTTTCGGCGCTCAATACAGCCTGCAATCAAATGCTGCTTTACTGGCACGAAATGACGCTCAATATGATTGACGGCATGGCCATCATGTTCATCGGAGACATGACCGGCGTGTTGCTGGTCTTTGGCCTGATTCGCGTGGCTATGTCAGGCTTTTCGCGGCTGCGCAAACGCTGATTCTTTTCACCACTATGGCAAAGCCTGATGACGCTGGCATCAGGCTTTTTCATCTGCTTAAGTTCTGGCCATGCCCATCAAATGCGCCATGTCCTTCAAGAAAATCTTCACATGCGCCATGGGTTTTTTGCGCTCCAACTTTTTGTTCATATAAGAATCAAAAGTCAGTTTTTGCACGTCTTTGTCCTCGCACATTTTGACAAAGCTTTCGCGCCGCTTGTCTGTGCTGTACCAGAAGTACTGCATGATGCCCAACACCCAAAACACGGTGCCATGTTCGCTCATGAAACGCTTGCGTGCGAGTTTCAATGCCTTGGGGTTGCCCGTCGCGAGGAATTCATGGGCGGCTTCGCCTGCCAAACGGCCCCCCAACATCGCGTAGTAAATGCCTTCGCCAGACGCCGGTGCCACCACACCTGCGGCGTCTCCGGCCAACACCACGTCCCTGCCGTTGTCCCAACGCGGCAAGGGCTTCATAGGCAAGGGCGCGCCTTCACGTCGCAACACGGTAGCGTTTTGCAAACCGGCGGCGTCCCGCAAACGACCGACTGCGCCGCGCAAGGAAAAACCTTTGTCAGCGCTGCCCGTGCCCACACTCATGGTGTCGCCGTGGGGGAACACCCAGCCGTAAAAATCCGGTGACAAACTGCCACGGTAATACACATCGCAACGTGAAGGATCGGCATCGGTTTGCAGCATGTCAGCTGGCGTTTGCACGATCTCGTGGTAGGCGAACACGTACTTGGTTTTTTCAGCACCCGGCACGGCTTGTTTAGCCACTTCCGATTTAGCGCCATCAGCGCCGACGATGCAAAGTCCCCGCGTGCTGGCAGAAAAGCTCAATCCGTCATCGGTACGCACCGTGAAATGCACCCTGCTGACCCCGTCATCGTCGCGGGTCAGCTTGTCAAACACACCACGTTGGCGCACTGCCCCGTGTGTCTCGGCGCGCACGCGCAACCATTCATCGAATTGGTCACGGTTGACCATACCGACAAAGCCGCCTTCAATCGGGATATCGACTTTTTTATCTTTGGGGGACACCATGCGGGCCGCACGTGCTTTGGCCACCAGCAGTTCATCTGGGATGTTGAAATCTTTGATCAACCTCGGCGGTATGGCGCCGCCGCAGGGTTTGATGCGGCCTTGGCGGTCCAACAGCAACACCTTATGCCCTTGCAAGACCAGGTCGTGAGCCGCCGTCGCGCCCGCCGGTCCACCACCCACCACGATCACGTCATACGTATCATTTTTCATAGGTCTACTCCAGACTTCAGGATTGAATCGAACCAAATACTCATGCCACCACCCCGACGGCATGGCGTAATGCAAAAGCACCGACCATCATGCCGGCCACAAGCAGTGGCACACCCCATGCACTCAGCCCGAGTGCCTGTTTGACCGGGTCTTTCATGAACCGGTTCATCAAAGGGACTTGCGCATAAATCAACAACAACACAGCCAAGGCATAGGACCAATCAGACCAACGCAGCAACAAAGCCACGACCACGAATTGCGGCAGCAACATAACCCAGCAGGCGGTTCCTGCGGCGCGCTTGACACCGAGTTGAACTGGCAATGACCAGACACCCATTTGCTTGTCGCCTTCGATGGATTTGAAATCGTTCAAGGTCATGATGCCGTGCGCGGCCAAGCTGTACAACAGCGCGAAAGTGAGAATGTGTGCGTTGGGCAAAGCACCACCCAACATGACTGCTGCACCAGTGATCCAAGCCAAGCCTTCGTAGCTGAGCCCACAGGCGGCATTGCCCAGCCAGCCGTCTTGTTTGAAACGAAAAGGCGGCGCGCTGTAAGCCCATGCCAATGCCAGCGCCAACAGCGTGGCCTTGAAGCCCCAGGCGCCGAGTTGCCATGCCCACAGCAATGACAAGCCAGTCCAGAGGATGGCGATGTACAAACCCCAGCGACCGGGAATACGGCCGGAGGGAATCGGGCGATGCGGCTCGTTGATGGCGTCCACATGCCTGTCAAACCAATCGTTCACAGCTTGACTGCTGGCGCACACCATAGGCCCGGCCAACACAATGCCACTGAAAATCAACCACACATGGTCTGCCAACGGCTGCCCGGATGACACCACGCCGCAAGCAAAAGCCCACATGGGTGGAAACCAAGTAACGGGTTTGAGTAGCTGTAAAACAGCGGATGGCTGGGGCAAGGACATGCCCCATTTTTAATTTGACAGCGCAAAATGTCAATCTAAGTTGACGCTTTTACGCGAGTCCTAGGGTTTATTCTGAGTCAGCTTCGGTCACCATGCCGTATCTGTGCAACTTGACATACAAACTTTGGCGGGACAAACCCAGCATTTCAGCTGCTGAAGCCCGGTTGTTATGGGTTAACTCCAAAGCCGCCTGAATACACATGCGCTCGATCATGGTGCTGGTCTCGCCGACGATGTCTTTCATGGGCATGCGTCCGACCAATTGCGACAGTTGCTCCACCGAATCGGCCATGCCAGAGGTCGCTGTTTTATCCCGACCTCTCCCGAGTTGAATATCCCGGATGAAAAAGCCGTAAGCCGGTTCATTGCCGCCCAAGGTCACGGCCGACATTTCCACGGCCAACTGCACACCGGCGACGGTGCGCAATTCGGTGGCATAGCCTCTGAGTGTTCGGGATTGGCGCAAATTGTTCAACAACACACCCAGATCGACCGAGCCCCGCTCGAGGTAGTCTTCGATATTTTTGTCCACCAACTGGCTGCTCAGACTCAAGCCCAGCATGGCACAAATTTCCGGGTTGGCCGCCAAGATCAATCCGTTGCGGTCGCTGACGATAAAACCCACCGGCGCGTTTTCCAACGCGTTGCTGAACCATTGCTCGCTGTGTTTTTTCAACATCGAACCACCAGAAGAGGAGCCTGATTGCATGCGCAACAAAAATTGCGGACCGCCCTCTTGCACAAACACAGAGACATGCAGCACACAGTCTTGGTCTGCTTTGAGAATGCGCAGTCGTGTGCTTTCGGTGCGGCCGGATGTTTGCGCCGAGCGCAACAAGGCGTCGAGTGCATCGCCCGAAGAAGATTCGAAACACTGGGTCACGTCGCTGCCGGGCAAGCGCTTGAGAATATCTTTGAAGACCTGTTGCGCCGAATGGTTGGCTTCCATGACGCGCCGCTGCGCCACATCCACCACCAGCATGGGCTCAGCCACAGAGTCAAACAGCAGTCTGTAACGCGCTTCCATGTGACGCAAACGCAGGTAGTCCCGCTCCATCGACTGGTGCGCCTCGACCAAGCGACGCTGCATCTGGGAAACGCCGCTCAAATCTCTGCCAAACAACCACAACTGCTGGCTTTGTTCATAAACAACCGGCAGTAATTGCAAAGGTACATCGACATTGGTAGGGCTGAGTAAATTGACATGTCGCCAGCCGTTAGCTGCATCATCCGGCGTGACACTGAGCAACTGACGGATCTTGTCCTGGCTGTCAAGCGTGGCAATGGCTGCAATATTTTTTCCCTGCCAGGGTGATAAATCCTGGCGCTTCAAGTCCCGACCGTTGACCTGAACGCTATTTATTTCCCCTTGAAAATTGGTGATGAAGATGATGTCTGACAAGGTTGTCAAAAGACCGTCGATTTTCTCAGCTGGCAATGGGGTTGGTTTCACTTTTGATCGATTAAATGGGTTAAGTTATTGTTAATTTTGAAACACCTGTAAATTTATTATTTGAACAAATATGATCAAACCATTAGCATTCTATGCTTATTGACAAGTTGACACTTAGGCATGGTCGTCATTTGGCGTTGACAGTCTGAATGGCATGGGTTTTGAGCGCCCGCTGCCTGGCCTGCAATTGCGCCTGATCTGCCCGCAAACAGGCAAAGTCAGCGTCCACAGATTGCGCCAAATCTGCGCACATGCGAAGCAAGGGGCCGCCGACCATGACTTGTACTTGAGGGTTTGCGGATTGTTTGCGCAAACGGGCAATCAGCTTTTTGATGCCCGGGATTTGCTGATCCTCTGAGAGCGAAAACCCGATCAAATCAACCCATTCGGACTTGACGGCGCTGCACATATCCTCTTCAGAAAACTGGCTGGCGCTGAACACTTGCCAGCCGTGCCGCTTGAAATACTGAGACAGCAGCAGCAATCCCAGAGAATGGTGCGAACCCGGCGGCTTTAGCAACAACGCGCTCAACTGCCGCCCCGGCGCTTGCAGCTTGCCACCTAGGATGAATTCCGAACTCAGGCTGTAAACCAGTTCTTCGAGCCGGAAAATTCCACTGGTGACGTGAATGAAATCAATTTCCTCATCGTTCCACCAGTCGTGAAAAAGCCGCGCGGTTTCAGGAATGGTGTCTAAAAACAGGCTTTCTATGTCAAATTCCTGGGCAAGCAAGCTGCGCGCGTATGCCTCAGCGGCTTTGGAGTCATCTGAAATACATGCCTGCCCCAGCAAAACACTGTGCGCGGGCAGCAAAGGTGAGTTGGCGTAGGTGCGCACGGCCGTATCCAACAATTGCGGAATCACATGAGAAACCAAAGTTTTTTGCAAGGGAATAGTGATTTCTTGGTTGATAGTGATAGTCAAGTGACGCCCCCCACACAATGCCTGTCATGTAAGTAAATGGAATAAACCCCTAAAGTGTCAATGTTTTTTTACACCACACACCTAGGGAAAACCCCGAATATGTCATCTTTAAATAACGTCAATTTAAGTTGACACATTGGCATTCTGACTCTAAAGTCAATTCATGGATTCCAACTGCTTTTTGACATGAACACCGCAACCACACCCCTCATCAGCGTGGGCTT
>CANHLD010000115.1 GCA_947461325.1 Comamonadaceae bacterium | reverse complement strand
TTTGCGGCCGCGACGGGTAATGAAAATCCAGCGCTTGCAATGAGACAGAAGAACCGCTTTGTGGCCAAGGTGCTTGCTGCGGCAGCGCGGGTGAGCTGACCACCGAGCGGGTGTTGAGTAACTCCATCAGGCGCTCGGTGGCACCGGCGGCGCGCAGCAAATCGCCATAGACCTCGCTTAGCACCGCGAACGCACTGGCCAGCAAAATCACATAGACCACGGTCTGGCCGAGTTCACCGGCACTCATGCTGCCGTCGCGCACTGCCATCGTCCCTTGGAACAAGCCCCACAGCAAGGCCGCGCTGCTGGTCAGAATGATGAAGCCGACCAGCACCGAACGCGCCAGTGCGCGGCGCAAAGACGTTTTCACCGCTTGCTCGGTCGAGTCGACAAAACGCGTGGCTTCGCGTTTTTCAGCCGTATAGCTTTGCACCACGGGTATCGCGTTCATTACCTCGGCTGCCAAGGCGCTGGCATCAGCCACGCGGTCTTGGCTGGCGCGAGAGAGTTTGCGCACACGTCGACCTAAAGTCATGCTGGGCCACACCACCAGCACCAGCAGAACGATGACTTGCAGCATCAGCATGGGGTGATTCCACACCAACATGAGCAGCGCGCCGGTGCCCATCACCAAATTGCGCAAGCCCATAGAGAGCGATGAGCCGACCACGGTTTGCACCAAGGTCGTGTCGTTAGACAAACGTGACAACACCTCGCCGGTTTGCGTGGTTTCAAAAAACGCCGGGCTTTGCTCGAGCACATGACCGTAGACCGCGTTGCGCACATCGGCGGTGATGCGTTCGCCCAGCCAGGTGACGGTGTAAAAACGTGCTGCCGAAAACAGCGCCAGTGAAGCCGCCACGCCAAACAATTGCATGAACTGACCGGCCAAACGCTCGGCGCTGCCCGGCCCGGTCAGGCCTTGGTCAATCAACTGTCGCAACGCCCACGGAAACGCCAGCGTGGCACCGGCGGCGAGCAATAAGAACAAGCCCGCCAGCGCGATGCGACCTTTGTAAGGCCTGACAAACGGCAGCAGACCGGAGAGAGATTGGGGAGAGGAAGCAGCAGAGGTCATAGGGTCGCAAGAGAGGGAAACAGGTAAGCGCTAAGATGCTTACTCGATGAACAGCATGATATTAAAAATAACACCACAAACCGGTGCAAACACCGGTGGCAAGTTGTATCAAACTGTCTATCAACGTGCCGACGGCCAGCACCGGCAAGCCCAGGTAAATCAGTGCCCACAACACCGCCATGCCGGTCAATCGCGGCTCAGGGATGCGGTGTCCCATCACGGTTTGCACCGGATGGCGTTTAAAGAATTTTTTCCACATACCTGCATGGTAACCAACTCAGGAATTGCCGCGTGAAAGTCGATTGGGGCACGCAAGACATGGCCGCTTGGGACAAGTCGCATGCAGCGGCGGCAGCGCCCTTGCAACAAGACTGGGCGTATGGCTCCACCATGGTGTCTATCGGTGCGCGGGTCTTGCGGGCACGCGTGCAAGCCGACGGTGTGCCGGTGGCGCAAGCGCAATTCATTGTGCGTAAATTTGCAAAATATGTGTCGCTGGCTTTGTGCACTCGCGGCCCTTTGTGGCTGCAAGATGTGAGTGCCAAAGACAAAGCAGCTGTCTATAAACAAATGCGCCAAACCCTGCCCTTGGACGGTTTGCGTTTCATGATGGTCACGCCAAATGAAGTGCTAGACGACAAGCTCGGTTTGCCTGCGGTGCGTCGCATCATGTCGGGTTACAGCACGGTGATGCTGGACATCAGCCAGCCCATGGATGTGCTGCGCGCGCAACTCGATAAACGCTGGCGGCACCGTTTAGGCGGCGCGGAAAAATCTGAATTGAATGTGCAGCGCATGGGCACCAACCCGGGTCAGTACCGCTGGCTGCTGGACGCGGAAATGCAGCAACGTGTAGACCGTGGCCTGGAAGGCATGCCCTTGGTCTGGTTCGAACGCTATGCCGAATCGCGCAAACAACCGTCGCGCAATTTAATGTCATTGCGCGCCGATGTAGGGCGTGATCGCGTGGCAGGCATGATGTTTTTGATTCACGGCGAGGCAGCCACTTACCAGGTCGGCTGGACCTCGGATGCCGGGCGCGATTTGCACGCACACAACCTGATGCTGTGGCGCGCCATCGAAGAGTTGCGCGAACGCGGTGTGCGCAGTCTTGATTTGGGCGGCGTCAATACCCAGCGCAGTGCCGGTGTGGCACGATTCAAAATGTCTACCGGTGGCAGCGTGTTGCAGTTGGCAGGCAGTTACTTGTTATGAATGACACTGGCTTGCGAGTGGTGAATGTGTCTTGTGAACGCGGTTCGCGTGCATTGTTTTCACCTGTGAGTTTTCAGTTGCAAGCATCGCAGGCCATGCATTTGCAAGGTGACAACGGCGCGGGAAAAACCAGTTTGCTGCGCGGCTTGTGCGGCTTGTCACCGTTGTCGCAGGGCCAAGTGCTTTGGGATGGCCAACTGGTGCAACAAGCGCGTGAGGGTTTTTTGCGCGATGTGTTCTACCTTGGCCATGCCTTGGGTTTGAAAGACGAACTCAGCGCGTTAGAAAATTTACAAACCACGGCGGCTTTGGCGGGTCAGGTGTTGAGTCCGCAAGACGCTGCGCAGGCTTTGGACGCGCAAGGTTTGGCTAGCCGCATGCATTTGCCTTTGAGAGTGTTGTCGCAAGGCCAAAAACGCCGGGTGGCCTTGGCGCGGTTGCAGGTGTCCAAAGCACGCTTGTGGTTGTTAGATGAACCCATGGTGGCACTCGACGCAGCGGCTCAACTAGCCCTGATTGAATTGCTGCGTACACATACGCGCCAAGGCGGCATGTTGTTGTTCACCAGTCACCAGTCATTGGATGTGGGCAACGCCATGCAGGTGTTGAGGTTGCAGCCATGAATATTTTTTTTACTGTGGTGCAACGTGATTTGCGTTTGGCCATGCGGCGCAAAGCCGAGGTGTTGAACAGCGTGTTTTTCTTTGTGGTGGTCGCCACTTTGTTTCCGCTGGCCATTGGCCCCGAGCCCGCCATGCTGCGTCAAATCGGTCCCGGCGTGTTGTGGGTGGGTGCTTTGCTGGCCACCATGCTGGGCTTGAGCCGCATGTTTGAAGGCGATTTCCGTGACGGCAGCCTTGAACACATGTTGTTGTCCCCTCATTCCTTAGGGCTTATGGTCCTCGGGAAAATCACGGCCCATTGGCTGCTGTGCGGGGTGCCCTTGGTAATATTGGCGCCTGTACTGGGTTTGCAGTTTGACCTCAGTGAAGAAGCACTGTGGATGTTGTCCTTGTCTTTGCTGCTGGGCACACCTGTGTTGTCTTGTGTCGGTGCGATTGGTGCTGCATTGACGCTCGGTGTGCGAGGCGGCGGTATCTTGATTTCCCTGCTGGTGTTGCCCTTGTTTGTGCCGGTGCTGGTATTTGGTGCAGGTGCTGTGCAAGCGCTTGAGTCTGGTGTGGGTGCGCAAGCCCATGTGTCGATTTTGCTGGCCATGTTGCTGCCTGCTCTGTTTTTCAGCCCTTGGGCTTGCAGTGCAGGTTTGCGCATCGCCTTGGAATGAATGAATGGCTATTCGCTGGTTTTATTACGCTGCACCGCAAACTTTTTATGCGCTGGCAGCCCGTTTATGGCCTTGGTTGGCAGCGTTGGCTGCGGCTTTGGGCATCGCCGGTTTATGGATAGGTTTTGCTTTGGCGCCTAGCGACGCACAACAAGGCGAGGGCTACCGCATCATTTTTGTTCACGTGCCCGTTTCATGGATGTCAATGGTGATCTATCTGGCCATGGCTTTTTGGAGCGTGTTGGGTCTGACCTTCAACACCCGTTTGTCCGGCATGATGACCCGTGCACTCGCACCGACCGGCGCCATGTTTGCTTTTTTATCACTATGGACCGGTGCCTTGTGGGGCAAGCCTATGTGGGGCACTTGGTGGGTCTGGGATGCGCGGCTCACATCTGAATTGATATTGTTTTTTCTCTACCTCGGTTACATGGCCTTGACCTCCGCGATTGACGATGTGCGCCGCGCCGACCGCGCCGGTGCTTTAATCGCCATCGTTGGTGCCATCAATGTGCCCATCATTTATTTTTCGGTCAAATGGTGGAACACCTTGCACCAGGGTGCGTCGGTATCGCTCACGCGTTCACCGAGCATGGCGCAGTTGATGCTGTGGGGCATGTTGCTCATGGCCTTGTCTTTTTGGGCTTACACCTTGGCTATCGTGTGTTACCGGGTGCGCAGCCTTATCGTCGAGCGCGAACGACATACCGAATGGGTACAGGCTTTGCCTGAAGTCTCGGGAGCAAAAGCATGAGGTGGGAGAGTTGGTCGCAGTTTTGGGACATGGGTGGCTACGGCCCTTATGTGTGGGGCAGCATGGGCGTGACGGCATTGTTCATCCTGCTTGAAATCTGGCAGGCCCGGCAAGCGCATATCAACGCACTGGCTTTGGCCAAAACCGATATTCAGGAGTCACCATGAACCTGAGCCCCAGGCAAAAACGTTTTGGTTTGATCGCAGGCGGTGTGCTGGTTTTGTGCGTGGCAGCTGCGTTTGTGCTCAATGCCTTCAACAGCAATTTGGTGTTTTTCTTCACGCCGACGCAAGTGCTCAACGGCGAAGCGCCACGCAATAAAACTTTTCGTATCGGCGGCATGGTCAAGACCGGCAGCTTGCAGCGCGACGGCACCAGCGTGTCGTTTGTCGTGACTGACACCATCAATGACACCAGGGTGCATTACAGTGGCTTGCTCCCCGATTTATTCAAAGAAGGCAAGGGCGTGGTCGCCCAAGGCAAACTTGATGAACAAGGTGTGATGACCGCCAGCGAAGTGCTGGCCAAACACGACGAAAATTACATGCCGCCCGAGGCTCAGCACGCGCTGGACAAAGCGGCTCAGGCGCGCGCCGCCCAATCTGTCAAACCCTGAAAGCAAGCTCCGCATGATTCCTGAACTCGGTCAATTTGCATTGATTCTCGCGACAGTGCTGTCGGTGTTGCTTGGTGTATTGCCTTTGTGGGGCACACTCACACGCAACACGGTGTGGCAATCGCTGGCGCGGCCGGCGGCGTTTTTGCAGTTCGCGCTGGTGTTGTTGTCTTTCGCTTGTTTGGCGGCTTCATTTTTAAGCAACGATTTTTCAGTCAAATATGTGGCTGAACACTCCAACCGTTTGTTGCCCAAGGCCTACCAGTTTGCTGCAGTATGGGGCGGTCACGAAGGCTCTCTGTTGTTGTGGGTGTTGATGCTGACCGGTTGGACGGCCGCTGTGGCTTTGTTCTCCCAAAGCCTGCCGCTCAACATGGTGGCCCGCGTGTTGGGTGTATTGGGTTTGGTGGCAGTAGGGTTCATGGCTTTCATCTTGATCACCTCCAACCCGTTTGATCGTTTGTTTCCCATCCCTGCAGACGGGCGCGATTTAAACCCGTTGCTGCAAGACCCTGGCTTGGTCATTCACCCGCCCATGCTCTACATGGGTTATGTGGGCATGTCCGTGGCATTTGCATTTGCCATCGCTGCGCTCATCTCAGGTCGTTTGGATGCCGCTTGGGCGCGTTGGTCGCGGCCGTGGACTGTCATCGCTTGGTCCTTTCTCACATTCGGTATCGGCTTGGGTTCTTGGTGGGCTTATTACGAACTCGGCTGGGGCGGTTGGTGGTTTTGGGACCCGGTGGAAAACGCATCCCTCATGCCTTGGTTGGTTGGAACCGCGCTGATTCATTCGCTGATGGTCACGGAAAAACGCGGCAGCTTCAAAGCCTGGACCGTGTTGTTGGCCATCGCTGCTTTCTCTTTGTCATTGCTCGGGACATTTTTGGTCCGTTCCGGTGTGCTCACATCGGTGCATGCATTTGCCACGGACCCGGCGCGTGGTGTGTTCATTCTGTGTTTTCTCGCGGTGGTCATCGGTG